>NZ_JBEOPP010000002.1:0-165951 GCF_040310185.1 Shewanella sp. T24-MNA-CIBAN-0130
TATAAGACGCCACATCAGAAATATAATGAGTTAAAAAAAGCGGCTTAAAATCTCTCCAGAAATACTTGACCATTACAATCCAAGGTATTTAAACGCCAACTGGCTATGCAACCAGAGCTAACACCAGCTCACATTACTAACGCGGCTTTCGTCACTCATAACACCATGCTTACAGGCAAGGCTGCCGAGCATAATATTGAAACCATGATAAAGAGTAGCTTCACGGCTTGCGGCCATAGCACTCACTCTCAGGGTTATAAGCCACAGTTACCCTTCTCTACCGAGTACCTCAATATCAAAGGGGGCAACCAAACGATTACCCAGTTAGAACAATCCTTAGGTAAAACATGTGATATCCGCACTCTGCTATTGGGCCCTCCTGGCACTGGAAAGACGGCAGTTGTGGAGTACTTGGCTAGCACCTGTAACCGGGAACTGGTGACTATCAGATGTTCCGATGTACTGGGTAAGTACGTAGGCGAAAGTGAGAAAAATATAGCTCGGATTTTTCAAGAGGCCAACGATAACAACAGCATCTTGTTCTTTGATGAGGTGGACAGCCTACTCCTAGACCGAGGCGGCTTAAACGCAAGCTGGGAGATACAGCAAGTGAATGAACTGCTGACTCAGATGGAGTGTTTCAATCAGCCATTCTTCGCTGCTACTAATTACTCAGAACGTCTAGACAGAGCTGTGATGCGTCGATTTGATTTCAAGTTATCATTTAATTATCTAGAAGAGAAACAAGCTCAGGGTCTCTTCCAAGACGTTACAGCTAGCCATACGCTGTCGACTCAAACACTAGACTCGCTAGACTCACTTAAACTGTTGACCCCCGGCGACTTTTCAATATTAAAGCGCCGCCAGAAACTTCATGACCTAAAGCTCACCACAGAGGAATGCTTAGCAATTCTTACCACCGAGAACAATAGTAAACCCGGCAACAGAGCCATCGGATTCAAGTAGTCACAACCACAGTAAGTAACACCCGATTCAATACCATCATGTCTAACCCAATTCAGGGCTAGGCCATTCATTAACACCCACCACCAACCACTAAAGGTAACCACCATGACAACATTATTGAGTTCACTCAAGGTCACCGTTCGCCCAGCCGACGGCAGCAGCAACCCACTCATTCTACGTAGAGAAAAACTACTCAACAAGCTCGGCCAGCAGAAGATATTGGCCACTGCACTAGTCGAGAACGAAACCCACACCTTCTACCGTGAAAAGTGGGTCAAAGATGAAGAGACTGGCGAGAAGGAAAAGGTACAGGTGCCGAAGAAAGTCAGCCCTTGGTTCTACAAACGCAACAACCGTTACTACCTAGAGGTGCGTAGTGGTAACAAACCATTGGAGCTGCAAAAAGGGATGCACGCCATTGATGTCGGCGAAGAGGAGGCCTTAGTGAGCACCATCGACACCATCATCGAGGCGGTAGTGGCTGGCGAACTAGACCCACTACTCACCAAAGGGGATAAGCCAAAAGGAAAAATAGAAAAGAATGCAAAGCTCTAATAATTTTTATTAAATAACCTCAAGTCAAGATGCCTGGCGATTGCCAGGCCTTCCCCCCAATAACATAAGTGATGAACATAGCTATCAAGCTAAAACAGAGAGATAGCAGTAACCTAAGATTACATAATTATGAATTTTGACACACAGATACATAGCGATTTTTCGTTTTAATGTGGTAATATTCTAGGAATATTTTTATAGGCTCCCCCCTAAACTGAGTCATTCGGGAAGAAAAGAGGTTCACAATGCACTACATGCACAGTTAGCAACGCCAAAATAGAATCAGCAAGATGCTGAGTTTTAGTGTGTGTAATAAAATTGTATAGGGTGAACAGGTATGGCTAGATCAGATAAATTAATTAGCTTAGTTAGAGCAGGAGCGATAGGTGATAAAGTACAATTCAAGAGGGTTGTAGAGTCACTTGTTGCAGATGAAAGACAAAAAAATCATCATATTATTGCCGACAAACTAGAACAAGAGCTTTTAAAACTAAGTACATCCAACTCAGTAATTAACAACCCGACTTCAAAAGATACTAGAATTTCATCTTTAATTAATGAGGTTACTCCACAACTAAAGTTTTCAGATCTAATCCTCCCAAAATCTGTGGAAGAATCATTAAAAGAACTGATAGAAGAACAATCTCGTGTCGACCTATTACGTTCTTACAGTCTAGAACCAAGAAACAGAGTTCTTCTTATTGGCCCCCCTGGAAATGGTAAAACATCTTTAGCTGAAGCTGTAGCAGAACAAATGATGGTTCCTCTCTTAGTTGTACGCTATGAAGGTGTCATTGGTTCTTATCTAGGAGAAACAGCATCAAGACTCAAAAACGTTATCGAATATGCATCAACTAGAAGATGTGTTCTTCTATTTGATGAGTTTGAAACTTTAGGTAAAGAGCGTGGTGATACTCATGAAACTGGTGAGATTAAGCGTGTAGTTAGTTCTTTATTGATGCAAATCGATTCTTTACCAAGTCATGTCATAGTGATTGCAGCAACTAACCATTCTGAGTTGTTGGATAAAGCAGTATGGCGTCGCTTTCAATTGAGACTGCAGCTGCCTTTACCAACAAGAATACAAATTCAAAAATGGTTCAAAAATTTCGAAACCATGCATAATATCGAACTAAGTTACGCTAACGAGACGCTTGCTAAAAAGCTTTATGGTTCAAATTTCTCTGAAATTGAAGAGTTTGGAAGAGTGGTGTTACGAAAATATGTTCTAAGTCAACCTAGTGCAGATATAAGAAGTATAATATCATCGACTCTAAAGACATGGTCTGAAAGGACTTTCTCCTCTATGTAAAAAGGATTTTCTCATGAGTCGCCGCCCCTTACTTCTATTTCCTACGCCAGACACAACAAGTCCATCAAAACGTTCTGGAGGTGGGGGGAAACCACATTACCCCTCAGTCACAAGACAAGCAGAAAGGCTTGGTCCCAAATTTTCACGACTTGAAGCTGCACTTGAAAATCGTCGAATTGAATTCCTCACAGACATATCGGGTGTAGATCCTGAATATACGGTGGTAATTGAAACATATGGCAGTGTTCCTGATTTTTTTAAAGCTGCGGCAAAAATAAATGGCTTAGAGTGGCTCGGTGAACATGAGCTGCGAGATATTGCACCTAATGAAGATTTTTATAGTAGTGAAGAAGAGCATGACAAACTGCTAAATGGTCAAGTAATGCTGTTGCTATCGGATCGAAGAGCTATTGATGAGCTATTATCTCTTTGGAAAGCTTACGGTGTAGATCCAAGTATGAATTTTGTTCGCGGATGGACAAAGTTCAGAGATTTGTTCGATTTATTAAAAGATATCAGATATTGGGATACTCAAGATAGGCTACGGAATACCGGCGTACTTCAATATTGGCAAGAAAAACTTGATTACGACCCAAATTCTCCTGTCCGTTTTGAAGCAGAGTTATGGTTTAGAGCCAATGAAACAAAAAGAAGCAGTGCACATACGAAAATAACTGAGCTAACTAGAGAGTTAGGAGGCCAAGTTATTAGTTCATGTTGCTTGCCTGATATAAACTACCAATCTCTTCTCTTAGAGTTACCCGCAAATCAAATAAGCCATATTTTAAATGAAGATGATATATCTTTAATTCGATGTGATCAGGTCATGTTATTTAGACCGCTGGGGCAGATGACAACGGGACCTCTCTGGGATACTTCCCCTGATCCAGATTGCCAAGTAGAAGATTTCGTCGTTAATTTACCAGAAGCTTTCAATAAGCCTCCCCGTGTAGCATTACTTGATGGATTACCACTCGCAAACCATGTAGATCTTCAAGGTGGGTTAATTATTGATGACCCCGATAATTTTGAAACTAATTATTCAGCTGAAAAGCGTATCCATGGAACCGCCATGGCTTCATTGATCATAAATGGCGATCTTAATGAAGGAGCAAGTCGACTATTATCCCCTCTGTACGTTGGGCCAATTATGAAACCTGATATGCACACTATGAACCAAGTTGAGTGCTTACCAGATAATGAACTACCACTTGATATTGTACATCGTGCAGTTAGACGTATATTTGAAAGTGATGGTGAAGAGCAACCTGTAGCTCCAACGGTTAAAGTTATCAACCTGTCTATTGGTGACCCAAACATTCACTTTAGTGGACAAATGAGTGCTTTTGCTAGATTACTTGATTGGTTAAGTGCTAAGTACAACGTTTTATTTATAGTTAGTGCAGGTAACCACTCGAATTCGGTCACAACACCTCACACAGCTCGTGAGTTTCAACAACTCCCGGAATGTCAAAAAAGCTCTGAGTTTTTTAATTCGATCCAAAGTACCAGTTGGCAACGAAAGTTATTATCACCAGCTGAAAGTGTAAATGCACTAACAGTTGGCTCAACACATGCGGACAGCTCTTCCCCTACCTTACGTAGTGGTTTTTACGACCTATATGATAAAGAAATGCCTGCTTCATATTCTGCACATGGTAATGGCTACGCTAGAGCAGTTAAGCCTGACATAGTCTTACCTGGCGGTAGAATGTTTTATAATGAGCCGATAACTTCACCCGAGATAAGGCCTGTAACTAACTATGCTGCTCCAGGACAATTGGTTGCAGTGCCTCATAGCTCAGGGGATATTAATCGTAGGGTCCATATTCGAGGAACTAGTAATTCTACGGCACTGGCGACTCGTGGGTGTGCCGAGCTTTGCGATATAATTGAAGAACTCTTTAATACAAATAACCAAATGGGTCAATTTGATCAATTTTCACCTCAATTATTGAAGTCATTGATTACTCATGGAGCATCATGGGGCCAAATGTATGACCATATGTCTTCATATATTGGTAATACAGATTCGAAAACATTAAAAAATATTATCACTCGAAATATTGGTTATGGGAAACCAGATGTAGATAGAGCTAAGTATTGCTTAGATACACGAGCGACAATTCTTGGCTATGGTGGCCTGAGTAACGATGAAGCCCATGTATTCAAGCTGCCAATTCCTGAAGGTTTGGGTGGTACAGATGTGTGGCGACGGTTAACCGTTTCATTGTCGTGGTTCTCAACGCCCTGCCATAAACATATGAAATATAGAGATAGTGCTCTTTGGTTTACTGTTGAAGGTGAAAATAAAAGCCTCACGTCTCGAAATCCTACTTCTTTGGATTGGATGCAGGTGAGGCGAGGAACATTGCAGCACGAAATATTTGAAGGTGAAGATCTAGCCGTACTTACCGAAGACAGAATATTGGAAATTAAAGTTAACTGTAAAAATAATGCTTCTAAGATTATTGAACCAGTTAAATATGGCCTAGCCATTACTTTAGAAGTTGCTGATGGTGTAAATATCCAGCTATATCAAGAGATACAGCAAGCAATTGAAGAACAAATTAGAGAGCAAAATCGTTCGCGAACAAGAACCCAAGTGTCAACTTAATATTTACAGAAGGCCTGATTAACACTTTTGGGCCTTCATATTAGCGGGAGTGACATACAAACAATTACTACTTGACTGATCTTAATGTATTAATCTTGTCCTAATCATAAAACAGTTAGGCTGCTAGTTATCTACTAGTTGGTATAGACAGCTCATATTTTAACTCTGTACGGTTTTGTGTATCAGAGATATTGGAGGCCTACCAAGAGCACACTAAAAGCAAAGATAAAAATATGTAGAAAAGGGAGTTTTGAAAGGTTTACTATACGCCAGATACAAAAAAACCCTGCGTTAGCAAGGTTTTAAAGTTTGGTACCTGAAGACGGACTTGAACCGTCACTCCTTTCGGAATCGGATTTTGAATCCGACGTGTCTACCAATTCCACTTCACTTGGACATTTAGTCACTCTGATCCTACATGTATACGCAGCTTATCCACCACAGGCAGCACATGCTTAAGCTCATTTGATTTATGCATGTAGTTACCAGTAATGCCAGACGAGCTGAGTTCGTGACCGACAACTTGCTGTAAAAGAGTTAATTGCACACCTTCATTAGTAAGCTTACTAATGAAGGTGTGGCGAAAACTATGGAACGATCGAATATGACCTAACTCATTAGTTGAGTCGATCTCTAGGTTATGCAATTGCCTCGCAAACCATGCAGTCACTACTTCACGATTATTGATCGCCTCGAACACTCGCTCCTGACAGGATTCTACATACTTAATGAAGCCTGCGTTAATGAGATCCATGTGCAGCGGTATTTTGCGCTTGGCATTCTCTGTCTTGAGCTTTTGGCTTTCATGCACGTCAGTGATAAGTAGATAATGACGGTTAGACGCGCTATCGAACTTCACATCCCCTTTGCGGAGCTGGACTAACTCTCCACGCCTAGCACCTGTATATATCCCTAGATAAACAATCCACTTACGCCATGGCTGCTTCTCGCCATCAGCCGCTTTTAGGAATCCTTGCAGCTCTGCATCATCAAACACGCCACGAGTTCTAGACTTAAACTCGCGCTTAATTGAGCAAGGAGAAGCATTGATATAGCCATTGGTGTCACGCTTAGCGTAGGCAAAAATGCCCTGTAACCACTTATAATAGTGCTGCACTGATTTAGTTGATGCTAAGTCATCTTCAGGTACATCAACTTCTAAGCGCTCAGACCAAGACATCTTGCTGTATGGGACGATATTCATTTTGGGCAATTCGAAGCAACGATCAATAAATCGGCCAATATCCTTTGGAGTGTATAGGTCTATAGGCTTGTCTTCGACTAACACTTGCCACACCAAATATTTTCTGGCGTAATCTTTCTGAATCTTAACGTCCAGTTTTACTTTCTTAATTTTATGATCTAAAAATTCAGCATAAACTTCAGAAAAAAGTGGGGAATTGCTATTGATCGGCAGACTTGGTGCAGCGACTTCTGGTTTGGCCGTATGAATAAACTGGGTCAACTTTCGCTCTTGCACTGCATCTTCATCCGCTACGGTTTCAATCAGTGAGTTTCGGATCTGAAATGATGAGTGGAGTTTACTTAGTAACACTTGAAATTCGAATGAATGCTCATTAGTAATAAGCTTATTCTTTGCTAACGCCGCCCTAGCTACCGATACCAGGGCATCATCATTTACTTCCTGTTCAGCACAAGTAAACCGTATCAAAATGCTGGCTAAAAACTGTAAAAAAGCAGAACGACTAGAATCAGATAAAGCCTCAAACAATTCAGTTAATTTCTGACCCATTGTCATCCCCGTTCCACAATCTTCATCAGCTAAATAAATATATGCATTGTGAAAGCTGGTCGGAAAAGACAAAGGGCAATTGCTGCCGAGTACTTTTAGCTGATGGGCATTAATACTGTAAGACTGCTCAAGTTCAGAAACTATAGAATCAATGTGGTGCATTTCAAGCTGTTTTTGCATTCTAACTTTAAATCCATTTACTAAGCGGGCAATATCTTCAGTTTCATGCTTTTTGAAAGCCAGTACAAGTGTTTTCAACTTAGCGGCTTCTATACTTATTTTCTTCCATGAAACAATGGCTTCACTAAAGTCTGTAGATTGCAAACTCAGGGAAAATTGGTACTTCACTCGATGTCTTCGCAAGATAAAGCGGAAGTAATAAGTCTTGTTGCGCAGATAGAGCTGGTTAAACCCATAAACGGCTTTCATGACAAGCACCTCACGATCTGAATCAGATTATGAAGTCGAATTGGAATAAATATATGTCTGAGATAGTAAGTAAGATTTGGACTTATAAATGGAAAAGCGTGTAACAAGTGGTGTAACACACCGTGTAACAGGGGGGATAGTTTGAGATAAGAAATCAGACAACTGCTTGCAGAACAAGCAGTTGTCTTCATCCAAAGAGTTGGCCGATAAGCCGGGTCTTGTCGTGGACAGTTATTCATCTAGGCCTGCAATCACTCACAGGCTCAAGCGACCTACCCGGTCCCAACGCGAGCAGCGCCATACGGGACCCTATTTGGTCTTGCTTCGGGTAGAGTTTACCTTGCTACGAACTATTGCTAGTCGCACGGTGCGCTCTTACCGCACCCTTTCACCCTTACCATTTTTAGCCGAAGCCAATAAATGGCGGTCTCCTCTCTGCTGCACTTGTCGTCGGTTCACACCGCCCAGGCGTTACCTGGTACCCTGCTCTTTGAAGCCCGGACTTTCCTCCCCGTACTTGCGTACGCGGCAACTGTCTGGCCAACTCGGCGCGGATTATAGCTTAAGCAGCGCAACAAACCAATGCATAAGCAACGGACTTTTTATAAATCGAGCTCTAAACCGTATTTATACAAAGCGTTTTTCTTTAAACCGTGTATTTGTGCCGCAATAGCCGCGGCCTTTTTAAGCGGTAATTCTTCACAGAGTAGCTTTAACGTAGTGACCGCGACCGCTGGAACACCTTCTTCATCAGATAATGAGAAGCCGTGACACATGATGACAATTTCGCCTTTCTGTTGATTTTTATCGGCTTCAACTATCGCCAAAACTTCAGCAGCGGTGCCAGATAAAAAGGTTTCGAAAATTTTAGTGACTTCACGCGCCATCACGATTTGTCTATCGGCGCCTAACACTTCAATAATCGCGGCAAGGCTATACAGAATACGATGAGGAGATTCGTAAAATATGAGTGTACGAGGATCTTCTTTAAGAAATTCAAGTTTATCGATACGGGCTTTTTCTTTTGACGGTAAGAACCCCTCAAAACTGAATCGATCCGACGGTAATCCCGATGCACTCAAGGCCGTAATCGCGGCACAAGCACCCGGTAAAGGCACCACTCGGTGGCCCGCTTTGCGGACATAATTAACCAAATGGTAGCCGGGGTCTGAAATGAGCGGTGTGCCAGCGTCAGAAATGAGTGCTATTGACTTGCCCGCATCTAATTGTTCAACTATCCATTGCACTCGGTCACGTTCATTGTGATCATGTAGTGCCGTTTTACGGGTTTCAATACCAAAGTGACTCAGCAGCTTTCCGCTGTGGCGAGTGTCTTCACAGGCGATTAAATCTACCTGTTGCAGCACCTCTAATGCACGAGCGCTGATGTCGCCAAAATTACCAATAGGGGTGGGAACAATATACAGCGCGACCATTTGGTCCATAATTACCTCGATAATGAATCTACCTGATACTTTCGCCAAGCGTAAGAGCAGGTTAAACTAGTGCCAGCATCTTACCAGAGTGAAGCCAAGTGTTAAAAAGACTGAATACTACAAAATTCGTGTGTGCGTTGATTTTCTCTGTATTGGTAGTAGGTTGTGCCGCCAAAAAACAGCAAGATAATGTTGACGTAAACGCATCACTCGTTGCCGCGGAGCATCCGGCTAAAATTTATTTAGTTAATGCTACCAATAGCAGTTTACCAGAAAAGCGTGATCGTTATTTATTACTGGCGGCTCACGCTTATATAAATGATGGTAATTTTAATGCTGCCACCAATGTTTTAACGTCAATGCAAAAGCCAATGGTGAAGGTACCTTCGCTTCTCGCTGAGCATATTTACTTGCGCGCCCGCATTGTTGAAAAAACCAATAGCAGCCAAGCCGCATTAGATATTTTACAGTATCCGCCGCATTGGCAGCTACCACGCTGGCAAATGGCAAGTTATCACCAATATAAAGCCAAGTTGTATAAGCATACTCAGCAGCCCATCGATCAGGTAAAGCAACTCAGCTTATTAAGTAATTACTTACCAAAATCCGAAACGGCCGCCGTTAATGATGTCATTTGGAAACTGCTACAGCCTTTGCATGAAGAAACTGTGCAGTCGTTTATGCGTGATCAATCTAATCCGATTTTTGCAGGTTGGTTGCAACTAACCTATATTGCCAAGCGTTATGCCGTTGAGCCAACACAGCTGGTGCGTTATTTAGGTGAGTGGCAACGCAATAACCCTTATCACCCGGGAGCGGTGAAGTTACCCGCTAATTTAGAAAAAGCACTGAATGCCAAACCCTTTAGACCACAAAATATTGCCGTCTTATTACCGTTAACGGGTCCGCGCGCTGCGATTGCCGAACCAATTCGCCAAGGATTATTATCTAGCTATTTATCTGATTTTGATACCAATGTGTCGCTTAACTTTTATGATACTCAGCAAGGCGTCACGGCGGCTTACCAACAAGCTGTCGCCAAAGGTGCAGAGTTTATCATTGGGCCGTTATTACCCAATGAAGTTGAAGAATTACAAAAAATTAACGACAAACAACAAAGCACTGTGCCTCAATTGTATTTGAACCAAACTGATACATTTACGCCACAGGCAAATTTATTTTATTTTTCATTGTCACCAGCGCAAGAAGCCAGTGATGCGGCACAGAAACTCTATAGTGATGGGGTAAAGCTGCCGCTACTACTGGTAAGTAATGATGCCATTGGCAAGCGTATGGCTGACAGTTTTAAGCAAACTTGGTTAACCTTAACCAGTAATGATGCCGAAGTGTATTATTATGATGCTGGCGACCAAATGAAGGTAACAGTTCAACAAGCACTAGGCGTTACAGATAGCCAAGCGCGAATTAGCAGAATGCGTAATTTATTGGGCAGTAGCGTAGAATCAGATTTTCGTTCTCGCCAAGATACTGATGCGATATACATGATTTCGGGTTCACAAGATTTAGCCCTGCTCAAACCCTTTTTAGATGTTAACTTTAGTGTGTTCTCTGAACCCGTAGCCTTGTATACCACTAGTCGTAGCCGCCTTGAAAACGAGTCGGCGCAGTCGGCTCAAGAACTCAATAACTTGATGATTAGTGATGTACCATGGTTAATGCAATCTAGTAGCGAAACGCAAATGGTGTCAGCGCTATGGAGTGGTTGGAATAACAGCCAAAAACGTTTGTATGTTATGGGTTTTGATGCACTTGAATTGATCAACCGTTTAGCCCAAATGCGCGCTTTCCCAGGATATCAATTTATGGGCCGCAGCGGTGCGTTATCGGTGGATCCTAATGGGGTGATTGATCGTCAATTGTCTTGGGGACAATATACCCAAGGACAATTAACACCACTATGAACCGCGGACAATTAGCTGAACAACATGCGCGAACTTACCTTGAACAACAAGGTCTGACGTTTGTAGAGGCTAATGTGCGTTACCCATTTGGTGAAATAGATTTGATTATGCGCCAACAGGATGTATGGGTGTTTGTTGAAGTAAAATTTAGGGCGTCAAACCAGTTTGGTGGAGCCTTAAATGCCTTAACAAGCAAACAGATCACCCGGATAAGATTAGCTGCTGATCATTATTTACAACGCCAAAAATTGAATCCACCTTGTCGCTTTGATGTGATTGCGATGAATATTGATGAAATAAACTGGCTACAAGGCTGTTTTTAAGCGACAACTGATTACCATAACCTTGATTTATGGCATCATATAGTCAAATTACCGAGTCTAACTGATGAGCGACGATAAAAAGCCAATCAGAGACATACGTAGACATAATTTAGCGTAAGGATTGTTGCATGTTAGAACGTATTAAAGATAGTTTCACCGAATCGATTCAGACTAAAATTGATGCTGCAGAAGCATTACCTGAGCCTATTGAAAAAGCTGCAGAGATGATGGTGCAATGTTTACTTGGCGGTAATAAAATTCTGTCATGCGGTAATGGCGGCAGTGCTGGTGATGCTCAACACTTCTCTGCTGAGTTATTAAACCGTTATGAAATTGAACGTCCACCGCTACCTGCAATTGCATTAAGCTGTGACACGTCAACGATTACGGCTATCGCCAACGATTATAGCTACGATGAAATTTTCTCGAAGCAAATTTTTGCACTGGGTCAGCCAGGCGATATTTTATTAGCCATTTCGACCAGTGGTAACTCGGGTAACATTATTAAAGCCATGGAAGCAGCGTTAAGCCGCGACATGACTATTGTAGCGCTAACCGGTAAAGACGGCGGCGCAATGGCTGGCTTGATGAGTGTGGGTGATGTAGAAATCCGGGTACCATCAAACGTCACCGCACGTATTCAGGAAGTTCATTTACTGGTTATTCACTGCTTATGCGATAACATCGATCGCACCTTGTTCCCACAGGATGAACAAGCATGATAAGAGCCATACTCATCATCTCAGTCTTGGCAATGCTGCAGGGTTGTGCTGGTGCGGTCATGGTTGGCGCCGTTAGTGGTGCCAAGATGGCAAATGATGAGCGCAGCATGAGCACTCAAATTAGCGATACTAATGCTGACTTTGTTATTGCTAGCGCATTATCAAAACATGATGACCTTAATAATCAAACCAATATCGCGGCGATTGTGATGAACAACAATGTGTTGATGATAGGCCAAGCACCTAACTCAATGCTGCGCGATAAAGCTATTAAAGTGGTGCAAGAGTTACAAATTGGCGGAAAAATACATAACCAAATTCGTATTGGTACGCCAACATCGTTTACCACTCGCAGCAACGACACTTGGGTGACCACCAAAGTGAAAGGCCGCATGTTAAATGAAAAGTCACTCGACATTACTCGAGTAAAAGTGATTACCGAAAACGGCGAAGTCTTTTTACTTGGGTTAATTGACCGCAAGCAAGCTGACTTAGCCGTTGAAATCGCTCGGAATACTGCTGGTGTGCGTAAAGTGATTAAGGTTTTTGAATACACCAAATCTTAATCCTGCGGTACATTGTGGCTTATAGCGATTAAAAAATTCATCCTGCATTTTGCTCGATGAATTTTTTTTGGCCTCTTTTCGCTTGTATCCAAGGGATAATCAGCGACGGCAATACAATAAAACCAGCCCCTACCCAACTTAACCCATCGAGCCATTCATCAAAAAACAACCAGCCGAAAAAAACACAAAACAATAATCCGGTATATTCCGCCACCACGATTTGACTGGCTTGTGCTTGGCGATAGGCCAAAGCACAAAACCACTGATAGGCATTATTTTTCAGGTTAAGAGATGGGATCAATAAGCAAAAAAACAAACAAAAAATAAGCCAGCAAATTGCTGGCTTAAAGGTAAAATTGGCTGATGACTTAGACAATAAGCCCAATTTTTTCATACACATTCTTAAGGGTCACTGCAGCACGCGCTTGGGCTTTCTCTGCGCCTTCAGCCATGACCTGGTGTAAGAATGCCTCGTCAGCACGATACTCTTTAAAGCGCGCTTGCAATGGCTCAAGCATACCAACAACAGCTTCGCCTGTAGCCACTTTCAAATGACCATACATTTTGCCTTCAAACTCAGCTTCTAAAGACGCAATTGACTGACCCGTGCAACCTGACATTAAACTGAGCAGATTAGACACCCCTGGCTTTTGCTCCAGGTCAAAACGCACTACTGGCGGCTCTTCGCTGTCGGTCATGGCTTTTTTTATTTTCTTTAAAATCACTTTAGGATCTTCAAGCAAACCGATCACGTTATTACGATTATCATCCGATTTAGACATCTTTTTAAGCGGCTCTTGCAACGACATCACCTTAGCACCATGTTCAGGAATGAACGGTTCTGGGATGGTAAAAGTGTCGCCATAAGCATTATTAAAACGAGTGGCAATATCACGTGTCAGTTCTAAGTGTTGTTTCTGATCTTGACCAACAGGGATTTCATTGGCTTGATAAAGTAAAATGTCCGCCGCCATTAATACCGGATAATCATAAAGCCCAACGTTAATGTTATTGGCATGCTTTAACGACTTATCTTTAAACTGGGTCATGCGGTTTAACTCACCCATTTGGGTGTAACAATTTAGTGCCCAACTGAGCTGAGTATGCTGCGGTACTTGCGATTGAATAAACACAGTGCTTTTTTTAGGGTCAACACCACAAGCAAGATACAGTGCTAACGTGTCCAAGCAGGCTTCTCGCAATGCTTTAGGATCTTGGCGAACCGTAATGGCATGTAAATCAACAACACAATATAGGCAATCATGACTCTCTTGCATGGCAACCCATTGACGAAGTGCGCCCATATAATTACCTATGGTTAATTCGCCTGATGGCTGTGCACCGCTGAATACTATGGGTTTGGTCATGTGTTTTATTGCTCCAGATTATCTTTTTAAATTTCACATTATTATGAAAGTAAGTATTGCTCTATATCAGCAAAATTTTCGCATACCGCATGGGGATTGCTTAGGCTAATATCTTCGCCGTAGTTGTAGCCATAGGTCAAGCCAATAGACATAACGTTGGCAGCTTTAGCCGCTAAAATATCATTCTTTGAATCACCTACCATCAGTAAATGTGATTCATCTAACTGCCATAGCTTAAGCAGATGTTGCAACGGCATTGGATCTGGTTTCATTTTTGCCAATGAATCACCACCGAGTACTTCACAAAACAAGCCATCGAGACCAAAAGCGGTTAATAATGACACCGTAAAACCGTGAGGTTTATTGGTGACGATAGCAAGTTTGAAACCGGCTTGTTTTAACTTTTGTAATGTGGCTAATACACCAGGATACAAAAGGCTATGCTTCTGTAAATGCTCGCCATAATGATACATAAATTGAGGCATGGTTTGCTCAAGTAATGCCTGTAGTGCTGGGGCATCCTCCGGCATCGCAGACACATAACTTAACGCGCGTTGCATTAACACTTGAGCACCATTACCGACCCAACTGCGCACAAGTGCTTCTGTCACTGGCGGATATTGGCTTTGCGCTAAAGTCGCATTGGTTGCTGCGGCTAAGTCAGGTACGCTATCAATTAATGTACCATCTAAATCAAAAGCAATTGCGCGAATTTTTGACCATTGCATCATGTAAAGTCCCATTAAGTCTTTAAAAATAAATTATGATACCGAAGCGAGTTCAGCACGCATTTGATCAACAACCACTTTATAATCTGGTTGATTGAAAATGGCCGAACCGGCTACAAACATATCTGCACCCGCGGCAGCAATTTCAGCAATATTATCGACCTTTACGCCACCATCCACTTGTAAGCGAATATCAAAACCACTGGCATCAATGCGCGCCCGAACTTGACGAAGTTTATCTAAGGTATGGGGAATAAATGACTGACCACCAAAACCAGGGTTAACCGACATCAATAAAATGACATCGAGCTTATCCATAACATGATCTAAATAATGCAGTGGAGTGCCAGGATTAAAGACTAATCCGGCCTTACAACCAGATTCTTTAATCAGCTGTAGGGTGCGATCTATATGTTCAGATGCTTCTGGATGAAAAGTGATAATTGAAGCGCCGGCGGCAGCAAAATCAGGAATAATACGATCAACGGGTTTTACCATTAAATGCACATCAATATCAGCAGTAATACCGTATTTACGTAACGCCGTACATACCATTGGGCCGATGGTTAGATTAGGAACATAGTGATTATCCATTACGTCGAAGTGAACAACGTCTGAACCTGCATCTAATACGGCTTTAACATCGTCACCTAAACGGGAAAAATCGGCGGACAAAATCGATGGTGCAATTAAAAATGGGCGCATAATCTTCTCTATTGGCAGATCAAAGTGATGACATTTTACCCTTTGCGGCCGCAAGCCTCTAGTCACAAAAGGGAAATAACCACTATCTAATATAGAATTTAGTCAAAAACTAGACCATAAGGCGGATTTGCTATTCTTTAAATAGAAACCACTGTTCAATAACTAAGCGACTTTGCTATAATGAAAAATGTTGTTATCTTAGGGATCTAATAGTAGATTTAACAACTGTTGTAGCATCAATCGAGTTTATACCACGGATAGGACACCTTTTATGGTTAAGCACTTACTACGCAAGCTTTCAGGGCGTGATGGCAAATTATTGCCAGCATCTGTTTTTGCTGTGTTTGCAACGTCGGGGTTGGCATTATTGTTAAGCCAAATTTTACTCACCACCGAAGCTAATTCTGCTAATAGTAAAGCCTGCGTATGCGATAGCACCACAAGCTACAATACTAGTTTGCCAAGTAGTCACCCTACAAATCGTTGTGCTGAGCAATCAGATGATGTCAGTTGGGGTAATTGGGTAACGGGTAATAGCCGCTCGAGCCAATTTCACTTTATTGATTTACTTGAATTGATCCACGGCCACAAAGATAAGCCTTTAAATGATATGCCTACCTCAGGCAGCCCAACTCAGATATCGCGCTAATGTCACTTTGGCGAGTTTTTAGTAGCACTGTAGCGGCCTTTTTTGGCGTTCAGACAGAGCAGAACCGCCAAAAAGACTTCAAAAATCAATCCCCGTTACCCTTTATCATCATGGGAATTATCTTAGCTATAGCCTTGGTTATTTCATTAATGCTGATCGTGAATCAGGTATTAAGTTAACCACCTGCGGTTGTTATATTCTCATCCCAGTAGTACTACTCTTCTTCACGATAATGATGATCGTATAACGCCATAATTTCGTCAACTTTCTTGCGTGAACTGCCTTTTGGGCTAATGTTACGTTGCACCGAAATGGTTGAACAAGATGCGCCACGATACAACTCTCGTGTTAACGGAATATCATGGTTACTGATCAATACCGGAATATTGCGTTCATGGGCAATGAGCCGAGAATGACGGGCAAGTAATGCTTGATCGTCTAGACTAAACCCCGGACCTACATAGGTGGTAAAACTGGCGGTTGTCGATAATGGTGCATAAGGCGGATCACAATAAATGACATCTCCGCAATTCGCCATATAAAAGGCTTGTTCATAACTGATACATTTAAACGTCGCTTGTTGCGCTTTTAATGAGAAATAACGAATTTCAGCTTCTGGAAAGTATGGTTTTTTGTACGAACCAAACGGCACGTTAAAACCACCTTTGCGGTTATATCGACATAAACCATTAAAACCATGACGATTCATGTACAGAAAATATACCGACCGAATAAAAGGGTCACTGCAGAGATTAAATTCAGCACGAATACGGTAGTAGGCATCTTTATCATTCATCTCATCGACAAACATAGCTTTTGCCGCTTGAATGTAGGCATCAGGCTGTTGCTGAACAATTTGGTATAGATTGATTAAGTCTTGATTAATGTCACACAACAAGTAGTCATCAAACTGAGTATTGAGAAATACCGATCCCGCCCCAACGAAAGGCTCAATAAGTCGGTTTCCTGTAGGAAGGTGTTTTGCTAGCTCATCAACGAGCTTGTATTTACCACCTGCCCATTTTAGAAAGGCTCTATGCTTTTTTATCATGAATAGGAATTATACCAGCAAAATTAAAGCTGATAAGTGTACGCTGTTTAGCGACAATTATCATCGGATAAAGTAGATTAATTATGTTGTTTTTTCATATTATTTAATTAGCTATAACTGAATATGACGCGGTTAATCTTGTCGCTTATAATCACTCAAATCTGCCCACTTTCTAACCCATGGAGCAGCTAATGAATATTGTGTCTGAAGACTTTTAGCTTTTAAGTTTGCAACCGTTACGGTATCGAAATCACCTAATAATAAAACATAGCGTTGCTGGTAACTCATAACGTAAACCTGTGGCTCTTGTGCCATTTTAGCTAAAATAGGCGCGAGTGATGCTTTGTCATTAACACTTGCTAGCTGCAAAGTGAAACCTTGTACTTTCAAATTTGGGTTATTATCATTCTCAACAATATCACTGGGCTGAACGACTGCTTGGATCTGTGCTTTTGGCAATTTACCTTGAAAAGATAATCCCTTTATTGATGAACTCACCGTTACATCACTGTGATTGTCTGGAGCGGTGTTGTCGTTAACGTCAGAGATATTACGCTCACCCAGCGAGGTATCTGCAGCCATTTGCTTGTCAAATAACACGAGAGCTTGTTTATTTGCAGTAGACTTAGTGAGTGCCAATTGCCTTTTGGCAAAATAAGCACTCAGTGTCGTGTCGGCAAAATGAGCGACATATTGCTGTGCTTTTACACGTACGATTGATTGCTCTGCTGTCAATGTTGGTGCTAATGATGTTGAAATCGGCACAGGTAATTGACTATTAACCGCTGCCCCAATGGCAACAAAAACCGAGATAACAGCCAAAATTACAAACAGCTTAACTGACAGAGACCAAGAGGGTTTCTCTGTTTGTGGTTCTTCTAATGCTAACGCTAATAATTGAACAACTTCAGCTGGCGTACCCTGCTGTTTCTCTAGTTGTTTATGAATAATTTCACGTGGAATAAACGGCGCTTGCTCGCTGCGGAGCAATAAACTCTGATAAAGGCCATCGCGCTCGGGCACCGATAAAGGTTCAATAGTGACGGGTAGCAATCTAGCGCGTATATCATCAGTTAACTCAGCGACTAAGGTATACCAAAAACTGGGCGTGACGGTCACGGTTACTGCAACAGGTTTTCCTGCACAATGGATTTGACTCAGCAAAATGCATTCAGCCCAAATATCTTTAGGCAATAAATCGGCATCATCAATAATGATGTGCAGCGGCTTTGTTAGACTAGATTGGATCCTAAGCACAGTGTCCATTAAAGGACGTTCATCATCAAAAATAGGGGCGGAGATTAATTGGACCAGAATTTTTCGACGAATTTCAGCGCTATCTGCGTGTTGAGGACAAATGATTAATGCGCAATTATAGTCGTCCAGTTCACTTGCTAATGCGGCTGTCAGTGTAGATTTACCCGACCCCTTGTCACCGCAAATAACCAACAACTGTTCACCATAACTAGCAATATGCTGCAAACGCTGAACTAGCGCTTCTTGAGTGGGGAGTAACAATAGTCCTGGAGTCGTCAATGATTCACCACACTATAATGAATATGTAGCATAGTTATAAGCAGCTAATAACCTGTTTCAGTAAGTCTTCACCTACTTCACTAAAGAGATCAGCTTGGCCTATACCCGTAGGTAATACTAAACGAATTTTACCACCTAAGACTTTTTTATCACGGCGCATATGCTTAATAAAATGCTCAAAACCCATCGACTCGGGAGCCGTTATAGGTAAATCAAACGCTTGCATCAACTGACGAATACGCTCAACACTTTGATCATCTAATAGATTAAGTTTACAGGCTGTTTGTGCAGCAAGAACGGTACCAGCAGCTACTGCTTCGCCATGTAACCAGACACCGTAGCCCATTTCAGCTTCGATAGCATGCCCAAAGGTATGCCCAAGGTTTAATAATGCTCTAACACCTTGTTCAGTTTCATCTTGCGCGACAACATCAGCTTTAATCTGGCAACATTTTGCAATGGCATAGTTTAACGCATCAGTCTGGAGCGATTTTAATGCATCGACATTAGCTTCAAGCCATTGAAAAAAGTCCGCATCCCAAATAATACCGTACTTAATCACTTCAGCCATACCTGCGGCAAACTCATTTGCGGGTAATGTCTGTAAGCAAAGCGTATCGATAATCACAGATTTGGGTTGATAAAATGCGCCAATCATATTTTTCCCAAGTGGATGATTTACTGCCGTTTTACCACCGACAGAGGAATCAACTTGGGACAATAATGTTGTCGGCACTTGAATAAAATCAATACCACGCTGATAACACGCTGCCGCGAAACCAGTCATATCACCAACAACACCACCACCTAGCGCAACTAATACTGAATCTCGGGCAAAGTTATGCTCAAGTAATCCAGTAAAAATATAATCTAGATGCTGTAAATCTTTAAATTTTTCGCCATCAGGCAAAATAACAGTTTCAATACGCGCGCAAGCGCTCATCGCTTGTTGTATCTGTTGAAGATACAACGGAGCAATGGTGTCATTTGAAACAATTAAGGCTTTTTTGTTTGTTAGGTAGCGAGCAAATAGCTCGCTATCATTCATCAAATCCTGGCCAATATAAATGGGGTAACTTCTATCACCTAATTGAACCTGGATCTGTTGCATGTTGTTACCTAAAAGCCGAGTTGCTCGATAATTTGGTTTGCGACGATCTTCGCGCTTTGCTCATCAGTTTTAACGATAACATCCGCAATTTCCTCATATAAAGGATTACGAATTTCCGCTAAGCTTTCGAGCACTTCACGTGGATCATCTACTTGTAACAACGGGCGACGCTTATCACGCTGAGTACGCGCAACTTGCTTGTCGATTGTTGTTTCTAAGTAAACCACTATACCTCGAGCAGAAAGATAATTGCGGATATCTTTACTCTGAACAGAACCACCACCTGTCGCGAGAACGATACCTTGCCTTTCTGAAAGATCACCAATGACTTGAGCTTCACGACGACGGAAACCCTCCTCACCTTCAACATCAAACACCCAGGCAATATCTGCACCGGTACGTTGTTCAATCTCGTGATCTGAATCGTGGAAATCTAAATGCAGCATTTGCGCCAGATGGCGACCAATTGTGCTTTTACCTGCGCCCATAGGGCCTACCAGAAAAATATTGCGTTTTTCAGCCATTGCGTATACGTCTGAATCTTATATGGAAGAATGCCTTATCGACTTAAACTTCAAGCCGACCTATAATTTAACCTTGCTCTATTGAGACTTGACGAAGGATTATCTCAGTTAAGGGCTACCGCTTGCAAGTCATCACAGCTATTTATCATGATTTTATTATGTCACTGATACTAAAAATCCAAAAAAAAATATAATATTTGCGATTAAATGTTTGTTAATGCAAAGATTATACATGGATTGGCACGACACAATCTAATTGAGGCATATACTATCATACTTTAATGAGGTCGCCATTATTGCCACTTAAAATGCTAATTTGACAAACTGGAGTGACGTGTAGTGATGATATATTTAACGAGTTTGATCATTATCGCCGCAAAAATAACCGCCATAAAAAAGCCAGCGGTTAAATAGCTGGCTTTTTAGTGTTGTTATTGGCGAAAGAAACTAGCGTTTGTCAGCAACAATCTTAGGGGTTACAAAAATTAACAGCTCTTGGCGCTCATTTGTGTCGGTTGAATTTCTAAATAAGAACCCCACTAGCGGTATATCACCCAACACAGGAACCTTACTCACACGGCTAATCAAGTTTTGCTGATAAATACCACCTAATACGATAGTCTCACCATTATCGACCAGTACCTGAGTACCAATACGCTGAGTATCAATCGCAACCGCTTCACCCGTTGCTGTAGCAACCGTTGTTCCTTGAGAATCTTGGGTAATTTCAAGATCTAGGATCACCCGGTCATCTGGGGTGATTTGCGGTGTAACACGAAGCGATAGCACGGCCTTCTTAAAGGTCACGGTTGTTGCACCACTTGATGCAGACTCAACATAGGGAATTTCAACACCCTGCTCAATGTATGCCGACTTCTGGTTAGAAGTGGTAATACGTGGGCTGGCAATAATTTCACCTTTGTTTTCTTGTTCTAATGCACTTAACTCTAAATCGAGTACGGTACCGTCAGCCAATTTAGCCACATGAAAAGCAATACTAGTAGCCGAACTTGCCGCAGCCGGTAGATTCACGTTAAGGCGATCATCAATGCTTGGAATAATACCATTGGCAATACTGGTTGCACCTCCAATAGTACCAGAAGTGCCTTTAGAACCCTGCTGATCTGTTATGCCCCAGCGAATACCTAGATCTTCAGACACATCATCTTTAACTGTCACCATACGTGCTTCAATTAGCACTTGTTTAATGGGGATATCTAATACTTCAATCAAGCGGTGTACGTTTTCTAAAATCTCAGCCGTATCTTTTACCAATAGCGTATTTGTACGTTCATCTACGGCAACACTGCCTCGAGATGATAATAAGGTTGAATCGGTGGTTTTAAGTAACTCCGATATATCAACAGCTTTGGCGTAGTTTATTTGTAAGAATTCAGAATATAGCGGTGCTAATTCTTTGACTTCTTGTCGGTTTTTCAAGTCATTACTTTCACGAATGGCAAGCTCTTCACTCGGTGCCACCATTAAAATATTGCCTTCAATGCGTTTATCTAGACCTTTAGTTTGTAAAATAAGGTCTAATGCTTGATCCCAAGGCACATCGTCTAAACGCAAGGTAATATCACCTTCAACCGTATCGCTTGTCACAAGGTTAAAGTTGTTATAATCAGCAATAATTTGCAACACGGTACGAACCGCTATGTTTTGGAAGTTTAGTGACAATGAACGACCATTATATTTTTTAGCCTCTTTAGCAACAGAGACTCGTTCGACTTTGTCTACGCTAACTTTAAATACATTGCCGTCTTGGCGATAGTTATAGTCATAGTTACCGTCAACATCGACCAAGATACGGGTGGTCAAATCATCTTTAAATGTTTCAAAACTATTCACTGGTGTGGCAAAGTCTTGAACATCCATGACGTAAAGTAAATCATTGCCAATATCGGTGTTATAGAGTTTTATTTCAAGCTTTGAACCGACTTGCTCTACATTCGCCGCGACAGAACGATTGCTAAGATTAAATAATATTTCTCCACCACCGGTTTTATTGCGGCGAAAATCAATACTGCTAATAGCATTAACAAATGGATTGTTTGCTTCTACTGGACCGGAAACATCATCATTTATGGTTAATCGATAACTATTATCAACAATTTTACCTTGATATGGCTTCACTTTATTCATGGCGACAATGATTTGTAAATTGCCACCTTGTTGTTGTGTATTTACTTCTTTTACACCAACAGCATTTACCGGAATTTTGTTTTTATTTAAATTAGAAATAGTGTCAGAGAACATCAACATAATTTCTGCCGGGTCTGCCGATAAATCAACAGACGGTGACACTATTGATGATTCAAAAATCAACTCTAATTCTAATTGGTGATCAACCATTGAATGATATTTGACGTCCATAAGACGATTAGCAGCTATCGCATTGGGTACTAGACCCATTAATAAAACTGCGCCTAAGAGCGCTCTAAAAAATAATAACTTTGTTATTGCTTTTTTCATCGCGGCAGAAGATTCCATTATTCACTCATCCTTCGCACGTTATTTTCCTGATAATTCTAAATTGCTGGTTCTTTCAGTCCAGCAACCTGAACCATCAGGGATTAATTCTATAATTTCGATAAATTGCGTCGTTACTTTAGCAATTCGTCCATGATAAAGCCCTAAATATTCACCTACACCCATACGATAAACATTGCCATCACTAGATTCTATTAAAGCCCAAATAGTACTCTCTTCACTCAATGTTCCACGCATTCTTAAAATGTCTAATGCATAGGTTTCTAAACGACCTTTGCGACGCTTTAAGTCTGGCTGTAAACAATCTTTAGATGTATCAATCACCTCTTCAGTCAATTCCCTCGACGGTGGAACAAACGGACTGCGCATCAATTCAGCTTGATAAGCAAAATGTTCAAACTTCGGTGTTTGCTTCAATGGCGGTATACGTGCAACGTGTTGCGCCTTTGTAGTAGTAACAAATAACTCTAAATCGCTGCGATCACCGATACAACCACTCAATAAAAACACCATTGATAACAATAAAAGCAAAAACTTCATTATTTCTGCTCCTTATTGGCCTGTTGCGATAATTCAGCCCCTTCTTTAAAGCGATAGGTTTTGGCGAGAATATCCATAGATAATCCACCGGCATCATTCTGCTTTATTATAAAGTCATGCAGACTGACAATTCGAGGTAATTTTGCAACACCACTGACCATATTACCCATCTGATGATAATCACCGACTACTGACATCTTTATTGGAAATTCAATATAAAAATCACGTTCGATTTCATCATCCCAATCTAGACTGTTAATTCTAAGGCCCGCGTCAGTGGCAACAAACGTTAAATCATCTAATAAACCTGGCATTTCATTTTCAGAAGGCAGCATTTTAAGCAACTCGGCAAACTGCACTTCCATTATATCTAGTTGTTCTCGATACAGTTTTAGATTAGCAGCTAAACGATATTTAGTTTCAAAATCTTCACGTAGTTGGATTTCTTTCTGCTGTTCGACTTTTATCACATCAATCGAGTCTGAAATAAACAAATAATAACTGGCACCGATAACACACACAGACAAAAACACAGCAAATACAACTTTTACCAGCTTGGGCCAACCACCGATATTTTCAAAATCGATATCATTAAATTGATCTAGGTCGAGATTCATTTTCTCGCTCCTTGGTTCGCATCAGCATTGGTTATTTGTGAATCATCACGAATAGTGACACGTAATTTAAAGCGCTGTAATTGCCTTAACTCTTCATTTTGCGTCACAATCGATTGCATACTTGGATCGTTAAGATAACCAGAGGTTTTAACCTTTCTCATCATATTAGCGACATTATTATTCGATTCGCTGCGTCCTTCGATTAATAACACGCTACCCTTTTTCTCTATACTTGAGAGATAAATACCAGGCGGCACCATACGGACTAATTCATCTAAAACATGAGTAGGTAAATTACGCGATTGTTGTAAGTTGAGAATTATTTCAGTTCGACGTTCAATGTCTTTTTTACGTTCGGTAATTTTTCTAATTTCTGCAATTTGGGTATCAAGTAAGCTAATTTCCGCTGCTAAATATGCATTGCGTTGACGTTGATCATCAGTGACAACCTCTAGAAAACCCAGAAATAAATATATAACTAATGATGTCACTAAAAAAACTAACGCTAGAATGCCAATAAAGTCGCGTTTTTGCTTCTCTCTAGCTTCTTCACGCCAAGGTAATAAATTTATGTTCGCCATTGAGCATAACTCCTTAGCGCAAGACCACATGCCAGCATATATTTACTTATATTAGGTTGAAGCTGACTTTTCATAACATCATCTGCATGTAAACAACCTTGGAAAGGATCTGCAATAATGGTATGGGTGCCTAACTCGTTACCGAGTAGTTCAACCATTCCTTCTAACTTAGCGGTACCACCACACAAAACGATATAGTCAACTTTTTCACGTCCACTGGCAGTACAGTATATTTGTAACGTTCGTTTAATTTGCTGTAACAATTGTGTCTGATATGGTGATAAGACTTCGAACATATAATTACGCGGTAATTGACTAGAGATCTTAGCTTGTTCAGCCTCGTCATGAGGCATTCCATAATATGACATAATTGATTGAGTGAATAACTCACCGCCAAAGGCTTGCTCACGTATAAACGTAGTGTCACCATTTTCAACCACAGAGAATGTGGTCATATTGGCACCAATATCAATCATGGCGATGGATTTATCTTTAGCACCATCAGGTAACTGACCATAAATTAATTCTGCAGAGCGCCCTAAGGCATAAGCTTCCACATCAACAACTTTGACTACTAGATCAACAGAATCTAAAGCGTCCAAACGTGAATCAATGTTTTCTGTACGGCATGCGCTCAGTAACACATTAACTTTGGTTGGATCGGTGATATTCGGGCTAAGACGTTCAAAATCAATGCTGACTTCATCAAGCGAATAAGGAATAAGGTTGTCAGCTTCAATTTCAATTTGAGCTTCCATTTCCTCTTCATTCAACGCGGCATCCATATAGATGACTTTAGTCATAACAGCGGAACCTGAAACAGCGACTGCTGCAAATTTGACCGATTTAGGTAAACCTCGTCTGATTTGCCTCAGTGATTCAAGTACCGCTTCAGAATCACGAATATCATGATCAACAACCGCTCCCTTTCTAACAGGAACGGCCATATGGTTTTGAATTTTATATCCATCGGCAGTCTTGCTCAACAAAATGGCTTTTATTTCATGAGACCCAATATCAATCCCGACCATTTGAGGTGCTTGACGCTTCCACAATTTAGAAATCATAGTCCGTCATCACAATTCTATTCTTATTTTCTAAGAGATTAGCACATAATCAACTCGTTAAAAGTATT
The DNA here is from genome assembly GCF_040310185.1 of Shewanella sp. T24-MNA-CIBAN-0130. NCBI lineage: Bacteria > Pseudomonadati > Pseudomonadota > Gammaproteobacteria > Alteromonadales > Shewanellaceae > Shewanella > Shewanella sp. T24-MNA-CIBAN-0130. The sequence continues at coordinate 25,642 of NZ_JBEOPP010000002.1, forward strand.
TGTATAAGATGTTTCAACATTTTACAAATACTATTTACTTATTTCATGTTTTACTTCACCAAAAACTCTCCCGCTTATATACTAGCGCCACTATTTGTAATTTTCTGGAATTATCGAGTGAAATGGTTTAAACGTTTATTAATTGCATTTTTTAGCCTATCACTACTGGGAGTTGCTGCTATAGCAGCCGCTTACTTTTATGTGTTGCCTGATTTACCCGATGTTAATTCGCTAAAGACGGTACAATTACAAACTCCGCTGCGTATTTATAGCCGCGATGGCAAACTTATTTCTCAATTTGGTGAGAAACGCCGCATACCTGTAGAGTATGAAGAGGTGCCCGTTCAGTTAATCAATGCGGTACTCGACACCGAAGATGCACGTTTTTTTGAGCATAACGGTATTGATCCGATTGGTATTATCCGCGCAGCAATCATCTTGATAACGACAGGTGAGAAGAGTCAAGGGGCAAGTACGATTACCCAACAGGTTGCCCGAGGATTTTTCTTAACCAACGAAAAAACATACATTCGTAAAATCAAAGAAATATTCCTCGCGCTAAAAATTGAAAAGGCGCTATCCAAAAAAGAAATTTTAACGCTTTATTTAAATCGCTCTTTCTTAGGCAACCGCGCCTATGGTGTGGGTGCTGCTGCTCAAGTCTATTATGGCAAAGAACTTAGTCAGCTTACACTGCCAGAGATGGCAATGATTGCGGGTCTACCTCAAGCCCCATCTGCAGCCAATCCCGTTAGAAACCAAGAACGAGCCATATCACGTCGTAACTGGGTATTAAGCCGTATGCTTGAGAAACGCAATATTACTCAAGCAGAATATCAAGCGGCAATCAATAGCCCTTCTAGCGCAAAATACCATGGTGCTGAAATTGATTTATACGCTCCGTATATTTCGGAAATGGCGCGTGATTACATGACCCAAAAATACGGTGAAGAAGCAGCCTATACCAACGGTTACAATGTCTACACTACAATATCATCGGATTTACAATTGATGGCTCAAGAGTCATTAAGAGATAACGTTTTTGCTTATGACCAACGCCATGGTTACCGTGGTCCGGTTACGGAATTATGGACGGATACGCCGCTAAATAACGATGAGATTGTCGCTATTTTAAAACGCACATCTTCGATGCAAAGCATTATGCCTGCAGCAGTGCTGAGCGTAAAAGATCAACAAGCACAGGTGATAGATGACAAAGGCGAACTGATTACACTTGAATGGAAAGGCTTAAAATGGGCTCGTAAGTTTATCTCAGATAAACGTCAAACCTTACCACCAAAGCAAGCAGCCGATATACTCACCGCCGGCCAACAAGTGTGGATCCGCCATAATGGTAAGCATTGGCAATTGTCACAAATCCCAATAGTATCGAGTGCAACCGTCTCACTTGAACCTCATGACGGCGCAATCAAAACCCTCGTGGGTGGATTTAGCTTTCGCAAAAGTCAATTCAATCGGGTAACCCAAGCTAAACGCCAATTAGGTTCCAATATTAAGCCTTTTATTTATGCTGCGGCATTAGAAAAAGACTACACCTTGGCGACGCTCATTAATAATGCACCGATTAACAAACCTGATACCCGTCAGGGCACAGCGTGGCGCCCTAAAAACTCACCCGATGTTTATGGTGGACCAACACGCTTACGTGTCGGCTTAGCTCAGTCGATTAACGTTATGTCGGTCAGAGCGATGCGACATACCGGTTTAGACGACACCATAAAAGAGCTGGTGAAGTTTGGTTTTGATCCGAGTGATTTACCACGAAATGAATCGTTAGCGTTAGGGTCGCCGTCAGTGACACCATTACAAGTTGCCACGGCATTTAATAGCTTTGCTAATGGCGGTTATTTAGTTGAATCTTATTATATCGATCACGTGACCGACTCATACGACAACATTATTGAACAAACCATACCGACTATTGCATGCAGTAAACCAGAGCCCTCTGTTGTAGAACCTGTGGCTATTGATGACCCATTTGCTGCGATGGCTGAAGAGCTATCTCAACAAGCAGTAGGCCTATCAGCAGATACATTAGACGAAGAAACTGAGGTCGATTTACTGACTGCTGAACAAAATATTTGCAGTAACCCACAAGCTCGCTTTGCTAAGCGGATCATTTCTGAACAAACGGCATTTTTGATCACTGAAGCGTTAAAGAGCGTTATTTGGGGCGGCGGTGACTGGAGCCAAGGTACGGGATGGAATGGTACAGCATGGCGAGCGTCTAAATTAATTAGACGTCATGATATTGCGGGTAAAACAGGAACAACTAACGAGTCTCGAGATACTTGGTTCAGTGGTTTTAATCCTACACTTACCGCGACCTTCTGGGTTGGTTTTGATGATTTTGGTCGTCAACTCGGTCGCTCAAGCTGGGTGGCCAATGGCGACCCCGATCAAATATCGGGTGGTGAAGCTGGGGCGAAAACCGCAGGTCCTGGCTGGAATGACTTTATGAATAAAGCCCTCGCGGGTAGCCCGGAAGCGCCGGTTATTCCACCGAAGGGGATTGTCTCTGCACGTATTGATTTAGCCACGGGTAAATTAACACGTAAGACAGACCACACCACACAGTTTGAGTATTTTGTTGAAGGTACAGAACCCAAAGAATATGTCACCGAAACACCTCAAAGTGGTGATATCTTTATCGACAATGTTGCTGAAGATTTATTTCAATAACACCCTTTAAAATAAGCGGATAAAAAAAGCCATTCAGTCGAATGGCTTTTTTATGTCTGAACTGACCAACTATTGAGTGGCATCGGGCAGCAATAATTGATGTAGTTCAGCTAAATTACGGACCTGATAGCTTGGAGATATATTATTAGTCACAGGTGCATCATGATGATTTAACCAACAGGTGTCGATACCGGCATTGATACCGCCTAAAATATCAGAATGTAGGTTATCACCGACCATGAGTACTTGATGCTTCTCCGGCTCCCCCATTAAGCCAAACGCATGATGAAAAATAGCCACATCAGGTTTTGCTTTACCCAGTTGTTCAGAGATAACCACAGGATTAAAGGCACCTTGAAAGCCTGTGCGACTCAAGCGGATATTTTGTAACTCGGTAAAACCATTAGTAATGATACCAAGCTTGACCCTACCATTTAATGAGTCAATCAATTCCCGGGCACCGGGTAATGGCTGACAAATATCGGCCATTGCCGCCAGAAATTGACTGTTTAGATGTTGCGGGGTAACAGACAACTTTGTCGCCCAGTCATGAAACCGAGTGTGTTGTAAATGCACAGCACTAATTACACCATTTTGGTATTCAACCCATAGTGGTTTGTTGACCTGCTGATAAACAGCAAAGTTTTCGGTGTTAAAATCAATATTAAATCGAGAGAACATTAATTTCAATCCCGCAAAATCATCGAAATGAAATAACGTTTCGTCAGCATCAAATAAAATCCATTTATATTTATTGAGCATATTTAACATCAATGAGATCCTTATTTCGTTCAAATAAATGGTTAACTATGGCAGCTAAGCGTTAAATAATGACTTTAACGCAGCTTCTTGCCTCAGTAGACTTTGATAAATAGTTAGCTGATTTATCGCGCGATCAAGATTATGGTTTTGGTGCTTGATCCCAAAATAAACATCACCATTTAAATAATCAGTTAAAAATCGTACCCCAAGCATTAACGGCATCACTTTAGTTCCTAGCCATAAACTGCGCTTTTCAAGCGGGGTAATGATGCCAGCGAGAGACGCTATATACGCGTTTGCCGCAGCAATAATGATCTCAGGTCGTGCATACACATTGCCTAAGTCAGTCGAGTCTTCCGGCTCAGGGGAACAAAAAGCCCGCACCATATCACCAAAGTCATACATCAAATACCCTTTCATGCAGGTATCTAAATCAATAATAGCCAGACTAGACATATCTCGACTATCAAACAGCATATTATTGATTTTAGTATCATTGTGACAAATCCTTAGCGGTAAGGCAGCTTCATATTGTACTAATTCTGCTAATAAATCCGTTTGTGCTAAGCACAAGTCCGGCCATTTTTTACACTGGACTAATCGACCGTTGACATCATTAACCATTGCATCATGCAATTGAGTGATACGCTGGGGTAAATTCAAAAAGTTGGGAATAACATCGATAATGTCATTGGGGGTTAAATCACTCAACGCCGCGGCAAAATGGCCAAAAGCTGCGGCGGCCAGCATGGCTTGTTCGGGAGTATCAACCACTTCAATCGTATCGCTATGGGGCAAGTAATCTATTGCTCGCCAAAACCCTTGCTCACCTAAATCTAAGTAAAGTGCACCTGAAACGGTGGCTATTGGACTCACCACTTGCAATGGATATTGCTGCTGTTGACGCTTAGTGAGTAAATGCTGACTAATATTGCTGGCATTTTGAATCATCACCTTAGGATCGGTAAATATTTGGGTGTTGATACGCTGCAAGACCATCGTTTTAGCGTTATCATTCACCAAAAAAGTCTGATTAATATGGCCATTACCCAGTGGATGAAGCGTACTATGCTCGCCCCTAAAACCAAACTGAGACAATACATTTTTGCGGATAAAATTAACCAATCACAACTCCAAACTCATCTTTATCATAGCCAAAGATAACCGACAGAGCTCTACTGTCTGATTATCTCCCTAATGGTTACTGGCTTAGTATCATTTCAAATTGAGGGTTTTGCATTAATGTTGCTTGGCTGCCCTTTAAGCTAAATTCATAACCACACAACTTAAAGCTACCTTTAAGCGCGACATTATTGACAATGGCATCTTTATCCAGCGGCGTAAATCTGGCTTCAGTGGCACTGTCCTGTAACCGATCAACCGTGAGTGGTCGATAACGACTACCATCATTAAATTCAAGGTTGGCGCAGGTTTTATCGCCTATGGCGCTGGCTAAATGCCACAAGCGTCTAGCATCACCGCGATCCCCTAACCAGCGTACAATCAGAACATCGCCGTCTAGTACTAACCAAAACCCATCCGGCAGTTTAATCATTTGTCGACTACTGGCTTGTTGTTGATTGATCATCTCATCAGCATGGTCAGTTTGTTCTGTCGCCTCGCCAGAAAAAACACTGATCAAGGCGGAAACTAAATATACAACCAAACCGGCAGCGACAATGGCAGCAGTAATTTTTCCGATTAAAATAAGCTTTTGCTGATGTAACTTGGCCACATTAAGCCAAGATTTTGCAAGCTCGGTAATCGACCCTGAATGCAATGCATCCTGATCAACATAAAGAGGCTGATTACTGCGAGCAGATGATGTAGAAAATGATCTCACTTGATCATCCTCCATTTTCTCATCAACGTCATGGTCCATGTGTGCGTCAGTTTGCTCGGAACTTGCCTGCTGCACCACATCATCATTTAATTGGTATTTTTCTCTCTCGAAAGAATCTGGCTCAACCGAACCCGTAAAGTTCACTTCATCATCCGTTAACTCTGTTGATGAAAATGTACTCTCTGGCATAGTATGAACAGGCATAACCCGCCTTTTCATTACCGGTTCTTGTCGGTGATGTACCGAGCCCGCAAAAGATACTGGCACCATACTGGGTCCATTATAGCCTTGCACATAATTAATCTTACTTTTAGCCGGCATAAAGGCCAAATAGCCACCACAAGCTAGGCCAAACAAAAACACTCCTGCGAGTGCGCCCAAAGGCGCCATAAAGTAAGTCAATATGCCAAAAACGCCCACAGGAACGACACAAACCATCGCCAATTTAATCGATTTATTGACGTCATTTAGGCGACGAACAGCAGACAAACCAACAATAGGCATTATCGTTAGCGTCACAACCCAATTAATTACACTCGCCGGGAATACGATAGCAGCGACAGTTAACAACAAAAATGCTGCTAATATAATTAGCATTAACCTTAAGCCTGTGTCACGACCATCTCGGCACAGTAGGGGTTTTACAAACATCAATCATTCCTATTAATTTACAAAAAAATCAAAACAGCTGGCTACATAACAGAAATCGTCGGTGATTCTACACCGCTATTACAAGGTTAAAGGATTGTTGTTATCATCAAAATCGACAACCGCTATTAATAGCCCAAAGCCTACAGAATTTATCTTATAAAGCCAGACCCAAGCTAGATTTTGGATTACTTTTTTATTCCTACTCTTGCAAGTCACTTTTATCCATCTTATCGCGATAAGACACATCAGCAATCTCTATGATTGCGCTAGCATAACCCTACTGTTAACGAGTATAATATTAAGCTTTCTTAATGAATAATCGGATGAGCAACCCTATTTATGAGCACTCGTGGAAATCTTTTTATTGTGTCAGCCCCTAGTGGCGCAGGTAAATCATCACTTATATCAGCACTATTAAAAGATAAACCCAGCGATAAACAGGTTTCTGTGTCACATACGACCCGTAAACCTCGCCTTGGCGAAGTTGATGGACAGCATTATCATTTCGTGACTATTGAGCAATTTAAAGCATTAATTGCCCAAAATGCCTTTCTTGAATGGGCCGAAGTCTTTGGCAATTTTTATGGCACCTCCAAGCGCGTCATCGAACAAACCTTAGATAAAGGTATCGATGTGTTTCTTGATATTGATTGGCAAGGCGCAGAGCAAGTTAAAAAATTGATGAAAACGGCAGTAGGGGTGTTTATTTTACCGCCGTCTAAGTCCGAGCTTGAACGCCGTTTAACCGGTCGAGGCCAAGACAATCAACAAGTGATTGATTCACGTATGGCACAAGCCGTTTCAGAAATGTCACATTACGCTCAATATGACTTTGTGATTGTAAATGATGATTTTGATGTCGCATTGGTCGATTTAAGCGCCATTATCCGCAGTCAACGATTAACCTGTGCTAGTCAGCAGTGTGCCCACAATGATATGATTACTGATCTCTTGGCAAATTAATTGTCATAGTGTACAATTTTGCGTCCTTTTTCCCCATAGATAACACTGGAGTTTCAACACATGGCTCGCGTAACTGTAGAAGACGCCGTAAACAAAATCGGCAACCGTTTTGATATGATCCTGGTTGCAGCGCGTCGTGCACGCCAAATCGCCGTCCAAGGTAAAGAACCTATGGTTGATGAGATGAATGATAAACCAACGGTTGTCGCATTACGTGAAATCGAATTAGGTTTAGTCACCTCAAACACTTTAGATGCTGATGAGCGCCAAACTGTTCGTGAACGTGAAGCCGCTGAAATTGCCGCTGTCGCAGCCATTGCAGAAGGCCGCGTTTTATAAGGAGTAGCGCCACTTGTATCTGTTTGAAGGTCTAAAAGAGTCAGCATCCAGCTATTTAGAGCCGGATCAAGTAGAATTACTCAAGCAGGCCTATTTGGTTGCGCGTGATGCCCACGAAGGGCAAATGCGCACAAGTGGCGAGCCTTACATTACCCATCCTGTTGCGGTTAGCCGCATCTTGGCAGACATGCGTCTCGACCATGAGTCGCTTATGGCTGCCTTACTTCATGACACCATCGAAGATACACCTGTCACCAAAGAAGAACTCTCTGAGTTATTTGGTGTTGCTGTTGCAGAACTAGTGGAAGGTGTATCAAAGCTTGATAAAATCAAGTTTCGTGATAGAAAAGAAGCCCAAGCGGAAAACTTCCGTAAAATGATGATGGCAATGACTCAAGATATTCGAGTGATCCTCATCAAATTGGCTGATCGAACCCACAACATGCGTACTTTAGGCGCACTGCGCCCTGATAAACGCCGTCGTATTGCTCGTGAAACCCTAGAAATCTACGCCCCAATTGCTAATCGATTAGGTATTCACAATATCAAAATCGAACTTGAAGACTTAGGTTTTCAAGCCTATTACCCTATGCGCCATAGAGTGATCCGCGATGTTGTCAAAGCGGCCCGGGGTAATCGTAAAGAACTGATTAACAGTATTGAACTTGCTATTGAAAAACGCCTTGAAGAGGCTGGAATACCCACAAAAGTTAAAGGCCGTGAAAAAAACCTCTACTCGATTTATCGAAAAATGCGCAGTAAAGAACTGCAATTTCAAGAGGTCATGGATATCTATGCGTTCCGCGTTATTGTTGACTCTATCGATACCTGTTATCGCGTTTTAGGCGCTATGCACGGATTATACAAGCCGCGCCCTGGACGTTTTAAAGATTATATCGCTATTCCAAAAGCCAACGGTTATCAATCATTGCACACATCATTATTTGGTCCTCATGCGGTTCCTGTTGAAGTGCAAATTCGCACTGAAGAAATGGATCAAATGGCCGACAAAGGTGTCGCTGCACATTGGATGTATAAAAATAAGATTGATTCGGCTCAGCAAAGTACCTCTCAAGTTCGTGCTCACCGATGGATGCAAAGTTTGCTGGAATTGCAGCAAAGCGCCAGCAGCTCATTTGAATTTGTTGAAAACGTTAAAACAGAGCTATTTCCTGAAGAAATTTATGTGTTTACCCCAGAAGGCCGTATTTTAGAATTGCCGGTTAATGCCACAGCGGTCGACTTTGCCTACGAAGTGCATACTGATGTGGGTAATACCTGCGTGGGGGCGAGAGTCAATCGCCAAGCTTATCCTCTGAGCCAGCCACTGATCTCTGGGCAAACGGTTGAAATTATTACCGCTAAAGGCGCTCGTCCTAATGCTGCATGGTTAAACTTTGTGGTCACCGGTAAAGCTCGTGGTAAAATTAGGCAAGTATTGAAGAGCCTTAAAGGTGATAACGCCATTGCATTAGGTAAGCGTTTGTTAAACCATGCCTTGGGTGATACTAAACTTGAAACTATTCCAGCCGATTTACTTGAGAAAGTGATTAAAGAAACCAAACATACTTCGCTGGACTCATTACTGGCCGATATTGGCTTAGGTAATGCCATGAGTATTGTGATTGCCCAACGTTTATTAGGCCAACAGCTAGACGCTCACGATCATAATAACGAAACCTTGCAGATGCCAATTCGTGGCGCTGAAGGTATGTTGGTGACCTACGCTAATTGTTGTCGCCCTATCCCTGGCGATGCCGTCATTGCCCATGTGAGTCCAGGCAAAGGTTTAGTGGTTCACATGGAAAGCTGTGCCAATATTCGTGGCTATCAAGGCGAGCCTGATAAGTACATATCTGTGCATTGGGACAACGTAGAAGGCGCAGAGTACCAAGCTAATCTGCGCGTCGAAATTGTTAACCATCAAGGTGCGCTGGCTAAAATCACCTCGATTATCGCTTCAGCTGGGTCAAATATTCACAATCTCAGTACCGAAGAGCGTGATGGCCGAGTGTATTTGATTAATTTACGTATTTCAGTTAAAGATCGTGTCCATCTTGCCAACGTAATGCGCAGGATACGCGTTTTACCTGAAGTATTACGCACCTCGCGTAATCGCTAGTCACTGATCACAATAAAGAGAGTACAACATGGCTGAAAAAATTATCATCGCAACCGACAAAGCCCCACAAGCAATTGGCACTTACTCACAAGCCGTTAAAGTCGGCAGTACCGTTTATCTTTCAGGTCAAATTCCATTAGATCCAAAAACCATGACCATGGTAAGCGATGATTTTGCTGAACAAGTCGTGCAAGTTTTCGAAAATTTATCTGCGGTATGCGAAGCTGCAAGCGGAAAAATGAGTGATATCGTTAAGTTAAATATCTTCCTGACCGATCTGTCTCATTTCGCCACAGTTAATGAAATTATGAGCCGTTATTTTCAACAGCCTTACCCTGCTCGTGCCGCTATTGGCATCAAAGCGTTACCAAAAGGGTCATTGGTTGAAATGGACGGAATAATGGAAATCTAAGCCCAACGGTATAATATTGTTTAAAGGCGCCTAGAGCGCCTTTTTTATTATCTGTGGGCCCCCCATTGTAGAGTATTTACTCAATACCTATTGTTAATTCAGCAGATCCTGCTAACGTGTTTATAATGTTACCTTGCACACATAGTGTGCAATTGTTTGCGCCAGCGCACAAAAATAGCCATAATAAGTTTATAAAGACCTACAATAACAATAAAGAACTATGGAAGCGTCTATGGAAAATTTAATTAAAACGCCGGTTGAGATGTTGTCTCATTGGGTTGATACACAAGGCGATAAAGTTTACCTTCGCCAGCCAATTGACGGTAAGTATGTGGATTTCACCTGGCGTGAAGTTCAACAAAAAATGCAACAAATTGCAGGTTCACTGCGTCATTTAGGTCTAGAACGTGGCGACAAAGTTGCTGTACTGTCTAAAAACTGCGCCGAGTGGTTTATTGTCGATTTAGCATTAATGTACGGTGGTTACATTAGTGTACCGGTTTATCCAACCGCGAATGCTGAAACCATTCGCTATATACTTGAACATAGCGGTGCCAAAGCCATCTTTACCGGCAAGCTCGATCATTGGCCTGAACAAGAAGCGGCTGTGGGCGGTGAAATCCTCCGCTTAGCCATGCCTTATGACACTATGCCAGCTCAATATCATTGGCAGCAACTGTTAACGCTGGGTCAGCCGCTTGTTGACGAGCAGCTGCCAACGGCTGATCAAGTCATGACACTCATTTATACTTCGGGGTCAACCGGCAAACCCAAAGGCGTGATACAAACCTTTACCAGCTATTGTTGGGCCTGTGAAGCGGTCATTCGTGATTTACAAACCAATACGACTGACCGACTATTATCTTACTTACCTCTGGCACACATTACTGAACGTGTGGCGATAGAAGGTTCATCATTCTATTCTGGAGCAACGATTTCTTTTGTAGAAAGCCTCGACTCATTTGTTGATGATATTCAGCGTTGTCGTCCAACGATATTTTTCTCCGTGCCGCGCTTATGGACGGTATTTCAATTAAATATCATCAATAAAATTGGCGTCAAAAAACTCAACACATTACTGAAATTACCCATTATTAGCAGTATCGTTAAGCGTAAAATTAAGAGCGGTTTAGGACTCGATCAATCTCGCTTAAATGGCTCAGGTTCCGCGCCTATCCCACCATCATTACTGCAATGGTATAACAGCATCGGCATTGATATTTGTGAAGCGTGGGGTATGACCGAAAACTGTGCTTACTCGATAATCAATTACCCATTCAATGCCAAGAAAATTGGCACGGTTGGCCGTCCGGTTGAAGGATGCTTAGTGCGTCAAACTGAACAAGGTGAGTTATTAGTCAAAAGCCCAGGCTTAATGAGTGGCTATTACCTACAAGAAGCCGCTACCGCTGCAGCATTTACTGAAGACGGCTTTTTCCTCACTGGCGATTTGTGTGAAATCGACGAAGACGGTTATATCGATATTACCGGTCGAGTCAAAGACAACTTTAAAACGTCAAAAGGCAAATATGTTTCACCGGTACCTATTGAACGTAAATTGGCTCAAGATTCACATATTGAGTTGATTTGTGTTATTGGTTCTGGCTTACCGCACCCTATCGCTTTGGTGCAGCTTTCTGAAGGTTCAAAATTACAGCCGCGCGAGGAAGTAAGAACCTCATTAAAAGAGAACCTCGACAGTATTAATCCCAAGCTTGAATCACATGAAAATATTGATGCCATTATAATCGTAAATGATGACTGGACCATTGAGAGCGACGTATTAACGCCGACGTTAAAAATTAAACGTCACGTTCTGGAAAAAGCATTTAGCGCCAAAGTAGAAGGTGTCCGCGGTGCTAAAGTACGTTGGGAAGACGAATTATAATCACCCACTAAATGATTAACTATCTTAAAAAAAATACACGCAATATGCGTGTATTTTTTTGACATATTCTGTCAATATACGCCCCATCAACTATATCAATCTTGTTACACACCCTTACTTAGGCAGAGACTCTCATGCTCATTGCGTTAACCATTATCGGCGGTTTTATCATTTTAACCTTTGGTGCAGAAGCTCTTGTGCGCGGAGCCAGTGCTGTAGCGCTTCGTTTAGGCATTGCACCACTGATTATAGGCTTAACTATTGTAGCATTTGGTACTAGCGCCCCTGAATTGGCGGTAAGTGTAAAATCGGCATTAGCAGGTAACCCTGGGATTGCTTTAGGTAATGTGGTGGGGTCCAATATTGTCAATATCGGCTTAATTTTAGCTATTACCGCCCTTATTCGCCCTATTACAGTGCAATCTCAAATGGTTAAGCGCGACATCCCTATCATGATTTGTGCATCGGTATTAATGTGGTTTTTACTGCTTGATGGTGAAGTGAGCTTTATCGACGGTGCCATTTTATTCAGTGCACTTGTTAGCTATTTAGTGTTTAGTTATGTCAGCGCCAAAAATAATCCCGAAGATCTTGATCTTGATGCCAGCCCTCAACACCCAGGGTTATCAATAGCATTAATTATTATGGGTATCGCTATGCTGGTCGGTGGTGGCATATTATTTGTTAATGGTGCTGTGGATTTAGCCAAGCAATTTGGCATTAGCGAAGTCATCATCGGCTTAACTATTGTGGCGATTGGCACCAGCATGCCAGAACTTGTCACCTCGGTGATGGCTGCACTGAAAGGTCAAAGTGACATTGCCATCGGTAATGTGGTTGGATCAAACATTTTCAATGTGCTCGGTATTTTAGGCGCGACTGCGTTAATCCACCCTGTCTCCGCTGCCGGATTTAACCAAATCGATTTTATCGCCATGCTGATCTTTGCTTTCATGGTATTACCGTTTGCTTGGAGCGGCTTACGTATTGGTCGCCGTGAAGGTGTAGTGCTTCTAGCGGGTTACTTAGGTTACACCAGTTACTTAGTCATGCAGGTTGGGTAATTTTACGAAACTATTTGTCAGAAGCGATTAATAAACTCAATGCTAGCAACCGAATTGACGCCGCCAGAATCGCCAAACAAAAGGGTTGGTTATAATTAGCGGCTTAATATTGCCTTGTATTGAAAGTCTGCTAAGATACCTTAAACATATGTATATAATTACAGTGATTCGAAATTGACAGCTTGAAATTACAATGCTTTTTTAAATCTTTAATCACCAACTTGGGGTGCGCACAATTTGCTACGACTGGATCTTGTTCCGATCACCGACCTTAAAGGTGTTGCTAAAAAGGTCGCGGAAAAACTGGCTAAGTTAGGTATTAAAACAGTACAAGATGTACTGTTTCACTTACCGCTGCGTTATGAAGACCGTACGCAAATCTATCCCATTGCCGCGTTGCCTCCTGGCAGTTATGGCACCATAGAAGCCGAAATTCAGTCGACTCAAATAATGCAAGGTCGGCGACGTATGCTAATGTGTAATGTTCGCGATCACAGCGGAATGATGAGCCTGCGTTTTTTTAATTTTTCAATGGCACAACGTAACGCCATGGAAAATGGATCCACCATTCGGGCTTACGGTGAAATACGTCGAGGCAATCATCACAAAGAAATTGTTCACCCCGAATATCAAATTATCCATCCTGGTGGATCAGTCACATTAAGCGACACACTAACGCCTATATACCCGACAACAGAAGGGGTAAAACAAGCCAGTTGGATAAAACTGACCGAGCAAGCCTTAACCATGTTAGATGATGGTGGATTGCCAGAATTATTACCCAATGGCCTGCAGCCAAACAATATTAGTCTTCGCGATGCGCTGCATATTTTACATCGTCCCCACAGCTCGGTGTCACCATTTGAATTAGAACAAGGTCAACATCCGGCACAGCAAAGGTTAATACAAGAAGAACTGCTCGCTCATAACCTCAGTATGTTGCAACTACGCCAACGTAGTAACCAAGATGCCGCAGTGCCTATGCCTGCAACCGGCCAATTATCAAGCCCTTTTTTAGCCCAGTTGCCCTTTAGGCCAACGGGGGCACAACAGCGCGTAGTGGCCGAAATTCGCCAAGATATTCAGCATCCAACGCCAATGATGCGTTTAGTTCAAGGTGACGTTGGCTCAGGAAAAACCCTGGTGGCGGCGCTTGCAGCATTGCAGGCTATTGAAAACGGATACCAAGTAGCCATGATGGCGCCGACCGAGTTACTCGCTGAACAACATGCCAGCAATTTTGCCGCATGGTTTGAACCTCTGGGAGTGAAAATAGGTTGGTTAGCAGGCAAACTCAAAGGTAAAGCTAGAGTCCAATCCCTTGAAAACATTGCCTCTGGTGCAGCCCAAATGGTGATCGGTACTCATGCGATATTTCAACAAGCGGTGGTATTTAACAAACTGGCGCTGATTATTATTGACGAGCAACATCGTTTTGGCGTTCATCAACGCTTAGGTTTACGAGAAAAAGGCGTCAGCCAAGGCTTTCACCCGCACCAGTTAATTATGACGGCCACGCCAATTCCGCGCACCTTAGCCATGACAGCCTATGCAGATCTTGATACCTCGATTATTGATGAACTTCCCCCAGGGCGCACACCCGTGACGACCGTTGCCGTTGCTGATAGCCGCCGCGAACACGTTATTGAGCGAGTCAAACAAGCAGCATTACATGATAATCGCCAAACTTATTGGGTATGTACCTTAATTGAAGAATCTGAAGTGCTTGAATGCCAAGCTGCTGAAGACACGGCAGCGGAACTCACCATAGCATTACCTGAACTCAAAATAGGCTTGATCCATGGCCGAATGAAAAGCGCTGACAAACAGGCCATTATGGCGCAATTTAAAGCGGGTGATGTAAACTTATTAGTCGCCACTACCGTCATAGAAGTGGGTGTTGACGTACCCAATGCCAGTTTAATGATCATCGAAAATCCTGAACGATTAGGCCTAGCGCAGTTACACCAATTAAGAGGTCGAGTCGGCCGAGGCGCGGTAGCCAGTCATTGCGTGTTACTCTATAAAGCGCCATTGTCGCAAACGGCCACCAAACGCTTAGGTGTTCTGCGAAACAGTAACGACGGCTTCATCATCGCCCAAAAAGATCTCGAAATTAGAGGGCCTGGTGAAGTGCTCGGGACAAAACAAACAGGTTTAGCCGATCTCAAAATCGCAGATTTACTTCGCGATCAACACTTAATTGAACCTACTCAAAAATTAGCCGTACACGTTAACCAGCAAGTGCCACAAAACGTAGACGCTATCATTCAACGCTGGATAGGTGATAGACAACAATATGTCCAAGCATAATACAATACTAATCGTAATATATTGTTCATTATCATCAGTTATCACTAGACAAGTCAGCCGAATATTGCAAAATGGTACTATGCACAATTTTTCGACTCCACCTAGATATTTGTACCGATTAGCAATCACACCAAGGAATTGAAATGCAAGTTAATGAAGAAGACCGAATTACCCCTCCAGGTTCTGAAAAGCCAGGGTCTAACAAGATGTTAATCGCTATCGCGGTGATTGCATTGTTAGGCGCAAGCAGTTATTTCTATTTTACCAGTGATGACACTGATGAATTTGAACCCGTTGTTATCACCCCAGTTGAACTGCCAGAATCAGTTCCTGAGACGCCAATAGAGCAAACGCCTATTGAAGAACCAGAAAGCATTGCCACAACAGATGATGTAGTGCCCACTGGAGAATCCGCTGCCGCAACGATAGAGCCACTCCCCACCTTAGATGAGTCTGATGATTTTGTAGAAGCAAAAACATTAGCCATTGCTAACGGCATGAAAATTGCGCCAATGATCTTGAAAAAAGACATTGCCCGCCAATTTGTGGTATTTGTCGATAACTTAGCCCAAGGCAATATGGTGCGTAAAGCGAGCCCGTTAAAAGGCCCCGATACAAAATTTACCGTGAGCGAAATAACCAACAAAATCTATCTTAATCCAGACAGTTATCATAGATATGATTTATACGCTAATTTTATAGAGGAGCTGAGTGATAAAGATTTAATCAGTACTTACAATGAGTTAAAGCCATTATTTGCCGAAGCTTTTACTGAACTAGGTTACAGTAACATTGACTTTGATACGCGAATGCAGCAGGTTTTCAGCATGGTTGCTGATGCGCCCATTATTGAAGATCCTATTGAATTATCATCGATCAGTGTTAACTATAAATATGTCGATCCCAATCTTGAGGCATTACCCAATGCACAAAAACTGTTGATCCGCATGGGGCCAGAAAACGCTCGTAAAATCAAAGCAGCAGTCAAGAAACTACAACAAAGCTTTCCGAGCCAATAAGCTATTACATCAAGCGGTAAAGCTATTTTATTAGGCTATAAGCAATCAGCGCGACGTTTACCGTCGCGCTTTTTTATTGCACAATCACTTTGTTCAATAAACCCTCTGCTATTAGCCTTTTTCGTCCACACGACTTCTTATCTACATTCACTTCAGTGTACAATCGGCAAGGTTAACGAATATTCATTATTGGCATGATTATTATTAACAATTAGATAAGGATAGCTAGGCAGTTATAGAGGGAATGTAGTGCAATTAGTATTTGATCTTCTATCATGGGGTGCATGGTCTGCGGACTTTCAGACAACAGAACGTTGGCAGCAATGGCAACAGCCTAATGGCGACTTGTCGCCAAAATCTGACTCACCAGCATTAGCACACATTCCTGCCATGCAACGTCGGCGCTTTAGTCGCTTAACCAAAATGATGCTAACCGCGGCATACCAATGCCAACCCGATATGCATTGCCGTAGTATTTTTGCATCTCGTCATGGTGAACTTACCAGAACCTTAGGCTTACTTAAGGATATTGCCCAGCAGCAAGCTTTATCACCAATGGCTTTTAGTCAATCAGTGCACAATACTGCCAGTGGTATTTTTGGTATTGTGAATGATAATACTACGACGTCTACATCCATTGCTGCGGGTGAGCAAACCCTCACACAAGCACTCATTGAAGCCTACGCTCAATTAGCACAATCCCCATCGCCAGTATTGGTTGTCTTTGGTGACGATCCGGTTCCACCGGTATACAGTGAATTTATTCACGAGGTCGAACTTCCTCTGGCATTCGGTTTGTACCTTGCACCACTCAATAACATCGCCCACCGAGCTGAAAAGCAGGCTATAGCACCCGAATTACATCAAACAATGCCTCAACGGACGACTCTACGCCTGTCTGATCATCCACTCGGATTAGGCCCTCTTGACAACCAAAAACACCAAGACAACATCAGCTTGAGCGAGTTAATCCATCATATTGCCAGTGCAAAGAATATCCAGGGTAAACTGTGCCATTGGTATTGGTCACTTGAACATCATGACTAATCAACCACACAAACCACAACATGCTGATGCTATTGAGCAAAAAAAATCCGCCGCGCCGAAACTGCGCGGATGTCGTTATGTACCTCGCTGGATTGGCGGTGTGCTTTGTTATATTGCTTTTGGTTTAGGTGGACTGCTCTGCTCATTAACTATTTTACCCATATTACAACTTTGGCCCACTAAGCCAGAGCTGCGGGTTGCACGGGTACAAAGATTAGTCAGCGGGATGTTTAGAGCATTGGTCGCCATGCTCAGTTTTGCTGGGGTGATTACAGTTAACACTAAGAATATCGAAACACTACAGCAAGCAAAGGGGCAGATTGTCATCGCCAATCACCCAACATTAGTGGATGTGGTAGTATTAATTAGTCTTATGCCGAATGCGGGTTGTATTGTAAAACAAGGCTTATGGCGTAATCCATTTATTCGCGGCGTACTCGCCAGTGCCGGTTATATTCCAAATCGTGGCGCTGATTGGCTACTAGATGACTGCTTACAAGTGTTGCAAACCGATACCAATTTAATTATTTTCCCTGAAGGTACGCGAACATTAACCGGTAATATCGTTAATCCTTTTGCTCGCGGGGCCGCCAATATTGCGCTACGCACCCAAACAGATATTTTACCTGTGGTATTACGTACTGATGTTGCAGGGTTGACCAAGCAACAAGCTTGGTACCAAATTCCACGGCAAACCATCAATATGTCAGTAGAAATAGGCACAAGCATGTCATACCTGCTGTATGATGTTAAACAAGGTAATGAAGCCAAAATGGCTCGACAGCTGACGCGCGACTTGCAGCAGTTTTACCTTGATACACTTAAACAGCCTATCAAGTCACATTGATAGCCATACTTATAAGAAAAACAAAAAAATGAACTTACACAATCAAATAAAACAACTGATCATCGATTGCTTAGATCTAGAAGATGTCACTGTCGATGATATCGAAACCGATGCAGCCTTATTTGGTGACGGTCTAGGCTTAGACTCGATCGATGCACTCGAATTAGGCTTGGCCATTAAGAAAGAATTTGATATCAAAATTGAAGCAAATTCTGATGCGACTACTGCACACTTTTTCAGTGTTGCTAGCTTAGCTAGCTTTATTGAATCTCAACGTGTTTAGGAGCCTGCATGCAAAATCGTGAACAAATTCTCGAAATGCTTAGCGCCATTTTAGTTGAAGATTTTGAAATAGATGCGGCCGATATCACTCTAGAAGCTTCTTTGTATAAAGACCTTGATTTAGATAGTATTGATGCGGTTGATTTGGTGATTAAATTGCAACAGCGTACCGGTAGAAAAATTCAACCTGAGGCATTTAAAACCGTTCGCACAGTCGATGATGTCGTGAACGCCATTGAAGGATTAATTAAAAGCTAATGCGGTTAATCCTGCAGATTATTACTACTTTAGTCATTATTGCTTATCCTTTAGCAGTGTACTTTGGATTGCAGTATTTACCACCGGGCACCATTGCTTTGCTGCTTTGTTTGTTATTATTGATGCGGTTTATGGTCACTAAGCAACAAGTGAAATCCATGACACTGCCAATACTGATTGGCATCGGATTAACCGCAGCCAGTTTTATTGCTCAGCGTAACGACTGGTTACTATACTATCCGGTGGTGATAAACCTGAGTATGTTAGGATTATTTGGTTACTCACTGATTAATGGCCCAAGTATGATTGAGCGCTTAGCACGCTTAAAAGAGCCTGATTTACCAGACTCTGCTATTCCATACTTACAAACCATTACCAAACTTTGGTGTGGGTTATTTATTGTTAATGGTGCAGTGGCGACCTATACCGCCATAGCAACAAGCATTGAAATATGGACACTTTACAACGGACTGATCGCCTATCTGTTTATGGGTATGCTACTCAGTGGTGAATGGATTTATCGTCGTTTTTGGTTGAAAAAACATGAATAAGCTTTTACTCAATTGGTTATCCACAGGGCCTGCCTCACAGCAGCTGATAAGCTTTGACCATCATGACATCATGACGGGATCATTGTTTTGTGCGCACGTTGCCCACCTCCATGCTCAACTGACCCAAAGTGCTGCTAAGCGTTGGTTGCTTGCAGCCAAGCACAGCGACTTATTTGCCGCAGGCTTATGCGCGGCCTTGTTAGCCGGTAAACAAGTAATATTACCCGCCAACACCCAAAGTGGTACCTTGAGTCAACTCAACCACGAATTTGATGCCATTATTGCCGACACGCCCTTATGTGAAGTGGGTGAGTATATTGCGCTCAAAAAAGAATTAAGTTTACCCGCAGCGAAATGGCCTAAATCAGAATCATTAGGTGAATTAATCTTATTCACCTCTGGTAGTAGCGGCCAGCCCAAAGCCGTCAAAAAAACGCTGCAGCAACTCGATGCCGAAGTCAGTATTCTTGAACAAACCTTTGCCGAACATTTACCTCATTGCTCGGTGGTATCGACGGTTTCGCATCAACATATCTACGGTTTATTATTTAAAGTTCTGTGGCCTTTGGCCGCGAGCCGAGCTTTCTTAAGTGAACAAATCGACTTTCCAGAAACCCTTAGCTACTACCTGGCCATCATGCCAAATTTGTGTTTGATCAGTAGCCCCGCTCAATTGACTCGCTTACCTGATGCGCTTGATAACCAAAAGCAACAACGCATTCCAAGCTTAATTTTCAGTTCTGGTGGACCATTAAATTTTGATGCTGCCCAGGCGGTTAAGCAATGTTTTTATCAATTGCCAATCGAAATATTTGGCAGTACTGAGACCGGCGGTATAGCCTATCGACGCCAGCAGCAACCACTGCAACCATGGCAAGCCTTTACCCAAGTCAACATTGATATAGATCCCCAAGACGGGGCTTTGATGTTGCAGTCAGTTTATTTAGACAATCAGGCCCAGTGGCTGAGGTGCGATGATAAAATTGAACTGTTAACTGATGGCCAGTTCCGTTTATTACATCGCCTTGATCGCATTGTGAAAATTGAAGAAAAACGTTTGTCATTAGCCCAAGTGGAGCATTTACTGCAAACCCATCCTTTTGTTCGCGAAGCGGCCGTCACGGTATTAGAACAACCGCGTACCATGTTAGGTGCGGCAATATGCTTAAGCGAATTAGGCCTTAAAACACTCGAAGCGGAAGGGAAATTAGCGCTCAATAATGCGTTGAAAAACCACTTATTAAGCCAGTTTGAGCGCATCACCTTACCAAGACGCTGGCGTTATCCTGCACACTTGCCACTCAACAGCCAAGGCAAGCGTACTCAAGCAGAAATTATAGCCTTATTTAGTCATGATTAAGTCAGAATTACCCCATATTGTTAGCCATCAAGGCGGTAACAATCTCTATCAATGGCGTTTATTTGTTAGCGCAGATTTAGCCTTTTTTAATGGTCATTTTCCTCAGCAAGCCGTATTGCCTGGGGTTACCCAATTGGATTGGGCGGTCAAACTTGGCTGTGAGGCATTTGGTTATTCAGCCACTATTGCCACATTAGAAGTGCTTAAGTTTCAACAACTCATATTACCCGACACCTATGTTGATTTGGTGATTGAACATCAAGTCCAAAAAGCAAAACTGATTTTCAGTTATCGCGATCAAGATAAACGTTTCTCTTCTGGGCGCATTGTGGTCAAACCCGCGTTGGTCACTGCTGCGCCGACTGCCATTGAGAGTAACCCATGAAATTGACCTTGGTTATCCCCAACTACAATCATCATATCGCCATTGAACAAACCCTAACCAAGTTGGCAAAATTCAACCTGACCTGTTATCTAGTTGATGATGGTAGCCAAGATGAAACCCGCTATGTATTGCAAGCTATGGCGGACAAATTTAGCTGGGTAACCCTCATCAGCCATCCTTTTAATCGCGGTAAAGGTGCGGCAGTGACCAGCGGTCTGCGCCAAGCTTACCGCGATGGTTTCACCCATGCATTACAGGTTGATGCCGATGGGCAGCATAATTTAGACGATATTCCGTTAATGATATCGAGCTGCGAACAGCACCCACAGGCATTAATATCTGGCCAGCCGATTTATGATGAGTCCGTGCCTAAAGGCCGTTTATACGGGCGTTACCTCACCCATTTGTGGGTATGGATTGAAACCTTGAGTTTTGACATTCAAGATTCTATGTGTGGTTTTCGGGTCTATCCATTAGCGGCTACTGAACAGTTATTCAGCCAGCAAGCTTTGGGTGAGCGGATGGATTTTGATATTGAAATTATGGTCAGACTGCACTGGCAGGGTACGCCAGTCATTCATGTGCCAACTAAAGTGATCTATCCTGAAGATGGCATCAGTCACTTCCAAGGCGTGCAAGATAATGTGCGGATCAGCTGGATGCACACCCGGTTATTTTTTGGCATGCTCGCTCGCCTGCCGCGCATTATCAGCAAACAACTTTTACAGCAAAAAGATCCACCACCAGAGCAAGCTCAGTCGCAAAAACATTGGTCGACAATGACAGAGCGTGGCAGTTTTTGGGGCATCAAACTGTTAGCTGAATGCTATCGTCTTGGCGGGCATTGGCTGTGCCGGGCAATGATGTATCCGGTAATTTGTTATTTTTTCATAACGGGATCGACGGCTCGACACGCATCATTGGATTTTTTACGCCGCGTTCAACAGCTACAACCTCATCACCCTAATCTCAGTAGCGAGGTTAATTGGCGCGATAGCCTTAAACATTTCTTTGCCTTTGGCAATGCCGCCCTCGATAGAATGGATGCTTGGTGCGACCGAATTAATCTAGAGCAAGTCGACTTTAACGACCGAAAAATACTCGCAGACCAAGTGGCCACAGGTCGAGGTGCAGTATTGATTGTGTCGCATTTAGGCAATATGGAATTGTGTCGCGCTATCTCTGTCCACCAGCAAAAGGTGAAAGTGAATGTGATGGTGCTAACCCAACACGCTGAAAATTTTAACAAGGTACTGCAGCAGCTTAATCCACAAAGTAGTCTTAACTTAATCCATGTCAATGAGCTTGATCCCAGTACCGCCATGTTACTGCAGCAAAAAATTGATCAAGGTGAAATGGTGGTTATTGCCGCGGACCGCACCTCGTCTAGCAGCCAAGGTCGCGTCACCTATTTGCCCTTTTTAGGCCAAGATGCTGCGTTTCCACAAGGGCCATTTATTTTAGCAAGCTTACTCGACTGCCCTGTTTACAGCTTATTTTGTATTCGCCAGCATGGGCGTTATCAAGTACATGTAGAACATCTAAGCGACAGCTTAAAAGGTCCACGAGCAGGCAGAATTGAACGCTTAACCGACGCCATGAGCCAATATAGCCAACGCTTAGCGCACTTTGCCCTACAGGCTCCGATGCAATGGTTTAACTTTTTCGATTTTTGGCGTAGAGATGAATTGATTACTCGTCCTGTTTCACGCCCAGGTACAGCACCTAATTCAAGTACAGCGACTAATTCAAGTACTGCACCTAATTCAAGTACAGCACCTAGTTCAAGTACTGTACCCAATAACAGCACAACGTCACCCCGTCAGGATAACTAATTCAATGAGCCACACTTCTTCACCGTCATCAACCGCCAATAGCACAGTGCATTTAGGCCAAAGCTATCTTAGTCTTGAGCAAGTAGTGGCTATCGCCAAAGGCGCCGCGGTCAAGGTGGCTGATACTGCCGACTATGTTGAATATATCCAAAAAGGCGCTCGCTTTATTGACAGCCTGCTGCATGAAGAGGGTGTGGTATATGGTGTCACCACAGGTTACGGCGACTCATGTACCGTGAATGTCAGCCTAGACTTAGTTCACGAATTACCACTGCACTTAACCCGGTTTCATGGTTGTGGTTTAGGCGATGTATTTAGCCCAATGCAAGCCCGCGCCATTATGGCTTGCCGCTTAAACTCCTTGGCTATGGGCAAGTCAGGTGTGAGTTATCTACTGCTGCAACGCATCGAATGGCTATTAAACAATGATATTACTCCGGTGATCCCTCAAGAAGGCTCGGTCGGCGCCAGCGGTGATTTAACCCCATTATCTTATCTTGCTGCTGTATTGGTTGGCGAACGAGAAGTGATGTTCCAAGGTAAACGTCAAGCGACCAAAGATGTTTATCTCAAATTCGGTATGGTGCCATTGACCTTGCGCCCTAAAGAAGGCCTAGCCTTAATGAATGGCACTGCGGTGATGACTGCGCTAGCGTGTTTAGCCTTCGATAGATCCCAGTACTTAACCCGCTTATCAAGCCGAATTACGGCCATGGCGTCGTTAACGCTCAAGGGTAACGCAAACCATTTTGATGATATTTTATTTGCCGCCAAGCCCCACCCAGGACAAAACCAGATAGCCAGCTGGATCCGTGAAGACTTAAATCATCATGTGCACCCTCGTAACTCAGATCGTTTACAAGACCGCTATTCAATTCGCTGTGCGCCGCACATTATTGGCGTACTGCAAGATGCCCTGCCCTTTATGCGCCAATTTATTGAAACCGAACTCAATAGTGCCAACGACAATCCTATTGTCGATGCTGAAGGTGAACATATCCTCCATGGCGGTCACTTTTATGGCGGCCACATCGCGTTTGCCATGGATGCGATGAAAAATGCCGTGGCCAATATAGCCGACTTAATTGATCGCCAAATGGCCTTAGTCATGGACCCTAAATTTAATAATGGTTTACCGGCTAATTTGTCTGCTGCAGAAGGCGAACGCCGCGCCATTAACCATGGTTTTAAAGCGGTACAAATTGGCGTATCAGCTTGGACTGCTGAAGCGTTAAAAAACACTATGCCCGCCAGCGTGTTTTCACGTTCAACTGAATGCCATAATCAAGATAAAGTCAGTATGGGGACTATTGCCGCACGTGATTGCATGCGGATACTGCAACTCACAGAGCAAGTCGCCGCCGCAGCATTATTGGCCATGAGCCAGGGGATCCAATTGCGTATAATGCAGCAAGAACTCGATGCAAGTTCATTAACCCCCTCTTTGGCCACTACTTTAGCCCAAGTCAGCGAAGATTTTGAACTGCTTACCGAAGACCGCCCCCTAGAAGCGGTACTGCGTCAAACGGTCGAAAAAATTCAATTAGGTCAGTGGGAGGTGTGCTAAATGAAAGGCTTATTACTCACCGAAATGGAAATGGTGATCCCGTTTCACGATGTCGATTCGATGGGCATCACTTGGCATGGCAATTATTTGCGCTACTTTGAAGTGGTGCGCTGCCTATTGCTGGATAAACTCGGTTATAACTATCGCACTATGCAAGAGTCCGGTTATGCGTGGCCCATTGTCGATGTGCAAGTAAAGTATGTTAAAAGCAGCACCTTTGACCAAAAAATCAAAGTCATTGCGGCCATTGTTGAGTGGGAAAATCGCCT
This sequence comes from Shewanella sp. T24-MNA-CIBAN-0130, assembly GCF_040310185.1. Classification (NCBI taxonomy): domain Bacteria; kingdom Pseudomonadati; phylum Pseudomonadota; class Gammaproteobacteria; order Alteromonadales; family Shewanellaceae; genus Shewanella; species Shewanella sp. T24-MNA-CIBAN-0130. Next base: position 50,122 of record NZ_JBEOPP010000002.1, read on the forward strand.
ACGCATTAATTATCAAGTTTTCGATGCCCAAACCAATGTGCGCATCACTAAAGGCTATACCATTCAGGCAGCCGTTGAGATTGCCACCCAAGAATTATGCTTTGTCACCCCAGAAGTGTTTCTGCAAAAAATTCGCCCATTACTTGATACGAGCCAAGCTTAATGAATACTCGCAAAGGAATGTTTGCTCGGGTCAGTCGTCTCATTATACTGCTCTGTTTGCATATTGGCATTGTCTCGGCCAATGAACGTCCACCAGCAAGCAACAATCAAACACTGACTCCAGAGCTGACACAAGGAAAGCCCCAACCTCTGACTCAAGCTCTGACCAAAGAGCAATTAGCTGATATTCAGACTTTGTACAGTCAACCAGCCACCACAGAAGCCCTCAGGGCTTTAGCTCAGCAATTAAATTTACAACTTGATACTCGAGGGCAGTTTATTCAGCTGCGCCACTTACAGGTGCTAAAAAAGCCCTTGCTCAGCCAAGGGCAATTTATTTTTAGTCCGGCGCAGGGATTGGTATGGCAACAACAGCGGCCGTTCAGCACCTTAATGGTGTTAAAAGATCAGCAGTTGATCCAGCAAAACAGCCAAGGCAAGGTACAACAACTTAACGCTGCGGTCAGTGGCAACCCTATCGCGCAGCAATTACCGCGTTTATTACAAGCCATTATGGCGGGCGATATCGATGCTTTAAGTGCTGATTTCGCCTTGTTTATGCCAGCAAAAACGCAAAAAAATGCGTCATGGCAACTCGGCTTGCAAGCCAAAGATCCTCAAGTGCAAGCGTCCATGGGCAACATAACCCTCAGTGGCGACACCCAGTTACGCTCATTAATCATGACAAGTAGCCAGGCGGATATTAGCGACTATACCCAAATTCAATTTATCGATCCCCAGCAAGGGCCGCTCAGTGCAAGCGAACTGGCGCTTTTTAGCCTTGGCAATGAGTCCGTTCAATAATGAGACCAAGATCGCTTGGCGCCATATTATCGCCCATTGGGCGGTTTGCCTTATGGGTAGTATTGCTGCTGGCAATGTTAGCCACAGGCCTTTTGCAATGGCAGCAAGGCGCGCATATTCAGACTGATATTTTGGCTATGCTGCCGCATTTACAACAAGATAAGCTCACTGAAACAGCATTAAACAAGGTAGAACAGCAACTCGCTAACCAAGTGTATATTGCCATTAATGCCAACAACGACAGCCAAGCTATCAACGCAGCCAAGCAACTGATGATCTCCCTAGAACAACAGACTCAACAGCCCTTTACCGCCATTCGTAGCGGCGCGGATGATCATCTGCAAGACTTGGCTAAAGTGTATTTCGAACATCGTTTTGGCTTACTGACGCCTGAACAAGCACACGCCATTGAAACAGGCCATTGGCGCCAATTGCTTAACGCTGCCCAAAGCCAACTTTATAGCGCATTTGGTTTTGCTAACAGTCAACTGCTCAGCAATGATCCGTTATTGATGTTTCCGGCTAACTTGCTGGCGTTATCGCCCAACAGTGCGCTGCGCAGCCAACAAGGGGTTTTACTGACCGATACCGTAGACGGTGTAGCTGCGATTGTCATGGCCAAAGGCCGTGATAGTGCTTTTAGCCCGACCGCTCAGCAACAGCAAATGCAAGCATTAGAATCTGCGTTTAGCCAAATTAATCAGCACTATCCCGAGGTGAGCTTTCTCAAGGCTGGGGCACTTTTTCATGCCATTGCTGCCACAGAATCAGCCAAACAAGAAATCAGCCGCATTGGCTTAATTTCCATGTTGGGGATTATCTTATTAGTCTGGTTGGCCTTTCGATCTATGATGCCGTTATTTGCCGCGCTACTGACCTTAACCTCTGGGGTGGTGTTTGCGTTTGTCGCCACCTTAAGTTTTTTTGGTGAGCTGCATTTACTGACACTGGTATTTGGCACCAGCTTAATTGGTGTAGCCATTGATTACAGCTTCCACTTTTACTGCGAAAAACAAGCTCATCCCAATGACAACGCCAGTGACACATTAAAGCGTATTTTCCCTGCGCTCACCCTCGCCCTTGTTACCAGTGTCAGTGCCTTTGTCGCCATAGGGTTTACGCCATTCCCGGGGATGCAACAAGTGGCGGTATTTTGCGCCGCGGGGTTAATGGGTGCTTACCTAACCTTGTTACTGGTGTTTCCATTGCTGGGCAACTATGGGCTTAAACCCACCCGCGGATTAACCCTAGCCCAAGGTTATCTGACCGTATTGCAACGCACTTTTATACCGAGTCGATTGTGGCAAAAAGTCGCCATCGCGGCACTGCTGATTGGTTTAACAGCTATATTATTTTTGGGCTTATCACAAGCTGACACCGACGATGATATTCGCCAATTGCAGCAAAGCCCTGCTGCCATCACCAGCGAAGAAAACCAGCTCAGACAGCTGCTCAGCGGTGGCACAGACAACCAATTTATTTTGGTCAGCGGCCACAACGAACAAGCATTATTGCAAACGTTAGAGCAACTGGTCCCCGTACTTGATAAGGCCGTTGCCGATGGCGAGTTAGGCCAGGCCATGAGCCTGAGTCGCTTTATGCCCAGCATTGCGCGCCAGCGCCACGATTATCAATTACAACAACAGCTCTATCGGCAACATTTAGATGAAATCATCACCGAGATGGGCCTAAATGACAGCATAAAGACCAGCTTGCTTGCACAACTCGACCAAGCTACAACACAATGGTTAACGCCAAAAAGGGTGTTAGCCCAAGCTAATGATGATTTACATGCCCTATGGCTTGGCGCAATATCGACCACAGACAACACCGAGCAATATGGTGCAATTGTGTTGTTAGGTGGCATACACTCGTTAGTGTCCCTCGAGCAACGACTCACTGACCAAAACTGGTCTTTAGGCCAAGTGCGTTTAATCGATAAAGTCGGGGGTATATCGGCTTTAATGGGCAAGTATCGCCAACTGACATTACAGCTATTAGTGTGGGTCTTTGTGTTAGCAAGCCTACTGTTTAGCATTAAATATGGCATTAAGCTGGCGTTAGCCATCGTGGCGGTACCGGCATTATCAGTACTGCTCACCCTCGCGTGTTTAGGGCTTGTCGGTTCGAGCATCAGTTTGTTTCACGCATTAGCACTTATTTTGGTGTTAGGGATCGGGATTGATTACAGCCTGTTTTTTGCCGAGGCGAAACACACCAGTCGCGGTGTGATGATGGCAATCTTTATGTCAGCCTGTTCAACGCTATTGGCTTTTGGTTTACTGGCGCTCAGTCAAACTAATGCGATTCACTTTTTTGGATTAACACTTCTTTTTGGGATCAGTTTTGCATTCTTACTGGCACCGTTTATTTCATTTATCACTAGGAAAACACTGTAAATGTTAAGCAGTCAAACACATACAGTCAGCAACATGGACGTCGACGTTGCCATCATTGGCGCAGGCCCTTCAGGCGCTATTGCTGCAAGCCTATTACGCCAGCAAGGTCATCAGGTTATTGTTATTGAAAAACAGCATTTTCCACGTTTTTCAATTGGCGAAAGCTTACTGCCTTGTTGCATGCAGTTTCTCGAACAAGCCGGCATGTTAGAAGCGGTTAATCAGGCTGGATTTCAGTTTAAAAATGGCGCCGCATTTCGCCACCAAGGTCGCTATACCACTTTTGATTTTAATGACAAATTTACCCCTGGCCCAAGCACTACCTTTCAGGTTCAGCGGGCTGATTTTGATAAACTATTGGCAGACACAGCAATCGGTCAAGGGGTCGATATTCGTTTTGGTCATCGAGTCGATAATATTGATCTTACTGAAAACCCTCGCTTAACGGTAACGAATGAACAAGGTCAGCAATATCAAGTTAACGCTAAATTTGTGCTTGATGCCAGTGGTTTTGGTCGAGTACTACCACGATTGTTGAACCTAGAACAGCCGTCAAACCTGCCGCCTCGAAGTGCTATTTTTACCCACATTGAAGACAACATCAGCGATCCCAGCTTTGATCGTAATAAGATCCTCATTAGCGTTCACCCAAAGCATAAGGATATTTGGTACTGGTTAATCCCTTTTAACCATAACCGTTGCTCCATTGGGGTGGTGGCGGAGCCTCATTTACTGCAACATTTATCCGGTACCCTAGAACAACAACTGTTAGCGATAGTGAATGAAGAACCAGAGCTACAACGCTTACTGGCTAACGCTAATATTGTTCAACCTTGCGCCACATTGAAAGGTTATTCGGCCAATGTCACCACCTTAGCAACCAACAAGTTTGCTTTGCTGGGCAACGCTGGAGAATTCCTTGACCCGGTATTTTCATCAGGGGTAACGATTGCAATGCAGTCAGCATCAATGGCAGTAGCCAGTGTAAATAAGCAACTTAACGGTCAAACCGTTGACTGGAATACCGAGTATACAGAGCCATTAATGCAAGGGGTAAACACCTTTAGAACCTATGTCCAAGCTTGGTATGATGGACGTTTTCAAGATGTCATTTTCTATCAACAAGCCAACAGCAAGATTAAACAAATGATTTGCTCAATTTTAGCGGGCTACGCTTGGGACATGAGTAATCCGTTTGTGAAAGAGTCTGAGCGACGCCTCAACACCATTGTCGAGTTATGTCAGGAGCCCAATATTGCTTAACCTATTCGAGCATTTTATTGATTTATTATCACGCCGTATTGTGGCCCTGCTTCTACTAAGCTTATTAACCGCTTGCAGCCAGCAAATCGTGCGGCAAACTTGTGTCCCTCTCACGGGTGAAGCACAATATTGCTTAAGTCCAACCTCGACGGTATTAACTGATGCTCATCAAGACATTAATTTAACTCAAATGGTTAACTTTACCCGTGGGCAAGATAGCCATGAGTTATTAACCCAGCTTGAACTCAACCCACAACGGATGACGTTAGTAGGATTAGCGCCTCTTGGGCAAGCGCTATTCACACTAGTGTACGATGGGCAAACCCTGCAAAGTCAGCAAAGTCTGTTATTGGGTGAGCAGTTTAAAGCGGAATATTTAATGGCGATAATGCAGATAATTTACTGGCCAACGGAGCAAGTCAATCGCCACTTAAGTGGCGGTGAATTAATGATTAAACCCTGTAATATGGGGCTATGTAAGCAACTGCTGGATGCTGATGGCGAGTTAATGAGGTTAACGTATAGCAATATAGATCCATGGTTAGCGCAAGTGAACGTTGACATCGACGCCGCTGATATTCACATAAAAATCACTCCAATTGAATAGCCAGAGCTCTACCCTAGTCATAAACAGACAGTAATAAATAGGCCATAAAACCAAGTATGAATAGTCGCATAGCAATAACTCACATCGGATTGTGTACACCTTTAGGGAACTCGCCAGAAGAGGTGCTGCCACGCCTCATTAAGGGTGATATCAGTGCCATGCAATGGCGCGATAATCTATTGTTCAATGCCCCTACCATAGTGGGTTGCATCGATGAGACACGCTTAATCGATATTGCTGATCATTTAAGTCTGTTTACGTGTCGTAATAATCGCTTATTAAATACCGCGGCACAACAACTCGTCCCTGCGATAGCACAAGCCAAACAACGTTTTGGGGCAGATCGTATCGGGGTGGTGTTAGGCACAAGCACCTCGGGTATTTCCAAAGGCGAAGCCGCGTTAAAATACCAACTTGAACATGGGCATTTTCCCCCGAGCTACCATTACTCGCAACAGGAATTGGGCAGTACCAGTGATTATCTAAAGCAGTTATTTGCACTCTCTGGCCCTTGTTATACCGTCTCGACTGCGTGTTCATCGAGCGCCAAAGTGTTTGCCAGTGCACAGCGATTACTCAATGCAGATCTCTGCGATATGGTGATTGTTGGCGGCGTAGACAGTTTGTGTCAGTTAACCGTTAATGGCTTTGCCGCATTAGAATCCATATCCAAAGGCCATTGTAATCCGTTCAGTCGCCATCGAGATGGAATTAACATTGGTGAAGGCGCGGCGTTATTTACCTTAGAACGTGGTCAAAGTGAGGTGATGTTGGCCGGGGTTGGTGAGTCTGCCGATGCACATCATATTTCGGCACCACACCCAGAAGGAACAGGCGCGATTGCCGCCATGCAACAAGCCTTAACCGCGGCGAATATTTCGCCGCAGCAAATTGATTATGTCAATCTACATGGCACCGCTACCCCTAAAAATGATGCGATGGAATCACGAGCCATAACAGCAGTATTTAGCCAATCATTACCCCCATGCAGTTCAACCAAACCGCTTACCGGTCATACCTTAGGGGCTGCGGGTGCGATTGAGGCCGCTTTTTGCTATTTATTATTAAGTCCACTTAATCATAGCAAGCGCCTACCACCTCATATCTGGGATGGTCAGTTTGATGATAACGACCCGCACATAGCGCTGGTCAATGCCAACAGTAATACTGGGTTAAGTCAGCTCAATTTCATTATGAGTAATTCATTTGCCTTTGGTGGCAGTAATGCCAGCCTGATTTTTTGTCGAAAGGATGCCTAGTTTCATGCCAACACGCACAGCAAATGCCGCTATGTTAGCGCAAGACATCAGTACTTTTATTCCGCATCGCGCGCCGATGATCTTGATTGATAACCTGTTAGAGCACTATCCAGACAGCTTGATCACTGAAACCCATATTCGCCCAGACAGTGCCTATTTTGACCGCCAACTCAATGGTGTTCCTAATTACGTGGGCATCGAATATATGGCCCAAAGCATTGCAGCATTAGCCGGTGTAGAGGCACGACTCGATCACGAAGGTATCCGAGTCGGTTTTTTACTCGGCACTCGCAAGCTACAAATGCACATAGACACGTTTACCTTAGGTGAGTCTTATCGCACTCAAGTCACCAGGTTATATCAAGAAGAGTCGGGGTTAGCGGTATTTGATTGCCATATTTATCATCAAGATACCTTAGTGGCACAAGCCAATGTCAATGTATTTCAACCCCAAGATACCCAAACCTATATTAATAACAGCCAAGTTAATAACTAACCTTTTTATCCCCATTTGAGTTCCTCGAATCAATCACGGAGAGACATTTTGAATAATAGAGTATTAGTTACCGGTTCAAGCCGAGGAATAGGCAAAGCCATCGCAATTAAATTAGCCGAGAATGGTTTTGATATTGCGCTGCACTTTCACAGCAATCATGTTGCCGCCGCACAAGTACAAAAAAGCTTATTAGATCTGGGTATTCAGGTCAGTTTACTGCAATTTGATATTGCTGACCGTCAGGCAGTTAAGCTTGCTATCGAAACTGACATTGCCGAACACGGAGCCTATTATGGCGTTATTCTCAATGCAGGTATCAACCGCGACACCGCTTTTCCAGCCATGACTGAACACGAATGGGACAGTGTCATTCACACTAACCTTGATGGTTTTTATAATGTTATTCATCCTACGGTTATGCCTATGGTTCAAGCTCGTAAAGGCGGACGTATTATCACTCTCGCCTCAGTGTCAGGCATCGCAGGTAACCGTGGTCAAGTGAATTACAGCGCCTCAAAAGCGGGGATTATTGGTGCAACCAAAGCCCTATCACTTGAGTTGGCAAAACGAAAAATCACCGTTAATTGTATCGCCCCAGGGCTAATTGAAACCGACATGGTGACGGACATTTCAACCGATATGGTCAACCAAATGGTGCCGATGAAGCGCATGGGTAAACCCAGTGAAATAGCCGGCCTTGCTAACTTTTTATTGTCAGACGATGCCGCCTATATTACACGCCAAGTGATTTCAGTTAACGGAGGCATGATATGAAGCGTGTTGTCGTTACAGGCATGGGGGGAATTTGTGCATTGGGTCAGGACTGGGCGCAAATTAAAGCCAGCCTACTCGCTAAACATAACTGCGTCATTCAAATGGATGAATGGGATCGCTACCCAGGGTTAAATACTCGCCTTGCCGCGCCTGTGACCGAGTTTGTTCTCCCTAAACACTATTCACGTAAAAAAATTCGCTCAATGGGGCGAGTCTCCATGATGGCCACTCGCGCCAGTGAACTCGCGCTTGAAGATGCTGGTCTGTTAAATGATCCTATTGTTAACTCTGGCCAAGTAGGCGTGGCTTACGGCTCATCAACTGGCAGTACCGATCCGATAATGGGATTTGGCGATATGTTAAAAACCGGCGATATGTCAGGGTTAACCGCTACCAGCTATATCCGCATGATGGCCCACACTACGGCCGTAAATATTGGCGTGTTTTTTGGCTTACAAGGCCGAGTCCATACTACCAGCAGTGCATGTACTTCTGCGAGCCAAGGTATTGGCTACGCTTATGAAGCGATTAAATATGGTATGCAAACCATTATGTTAGCGGGTGGCGCTGAAGAACTTTGTCCTACCGAAGCTGTGGTATTTGATACTTTGTTTGCTACCAGCACCAAAAATGATACGCCAGCTCAAACACCACGCCCATTTGACAGTCAACGTGATGGTTTAGTGATAGGTGAAGGTGCTTGTACTCTTATATTAGAAGAGCTTGAGCACGCTCAAGCCCGTGGCGCCAAAATTTATGCTGAACTGGTTGGTTTTGGAACCAATTCAGATGGACAACACGTGACCCAACCCAATGCAAAAACCATGGAAGTGGCGATTCGTTTAGCCTTAAAAGATGCCGCGTTAACGCCACAAGACATTGGTTATATTAGTGCCCATGGCACCGCAACCGATCGCGGTGACATCGCTGAAACCGCCGCTACCCATGCTGTATTTGGCACGAATACGCCGATTTCATCACTAAAAAGTTACACCGGTCATACCTTAGGTGCCTGTGGTTCATTGGAAGCGTGGACCAGTATTGAAATGATGAACGAAGGCTGGTTTGCGCCAACACTCAACCTCACCAATATTGACCCACAATGCGCCCCGCTCGATTACATTAAAGACGATATCCGCCTTATCGATACAGACTATGTCATGAGCAATAATTTTGCCTTTGGGGGCATTAATACTTCATTGATTTTTAAACGCTGGCATTAATGGCAACGGGGAGTCAGTAATTTGCCAATAAGAGTAAAATCCGACATAAAAAAACGCTTAATGAAACGTTAAAGTCTCATTAAGCGTTAAGTTTTTAAGCAGAGAACTTTATTTAAGTAACGGTATATACCCAAGCCACTTCAACATGCTCGTTTCAGGGCTCCCGTAGGATAACTGAACAAGGCAGTGATTGAAGAGAATGGTTATTCCCTTTTTAATATCACTATTCCAAGGTTCTAGGACGCTGCGCGGCTAGATGCTATAAAATCTTAGCCGCGAAGCTGTCCCTAGCAGACCGAAGCTCGCTCTAGCAGCCGCAGGCGCCCTATTCTTAGACCCTTGAACTCTGTCACTTATGGACATGCACAATCCTGCATTTCGAGGTCGTTTGGGTATGAATTAATTAAAGTGAAAGTTCATCGATAGCAAGCTTAGCTTGGCTAATGCCGGCTTCTGCAGCATCAGGGCCCATATTTAAGGCTTCTGCATAAATCGTTTCCACATTGTTAATCCCAATAAAACCTAATAATGTCGTTAGGTAAGGCACCACATGGTCAGTTGCACCATCTTTGTGGACGCCACCGCGAGTGGTAACAATAATCGCCCGCTTACCTTCAATTAAGCCAACCGGTCCTGTTGCAGTATAACTAAACGTCACACCTACACGAGCGATGAAATCAATCCAATTTTTTAACGTCGTAGGAATGGTGAAATTGTACATGGGCGCTGCAATAATAATGCTGTCATGCTGTTTAATTTCAGCCACTAATTCGTTCGATAGCGCGAGTGCTGATAATTGACGCTCAGAAAGATCCTCACCACCGCGTAAACCTGTAGCAAGTTCACCATCTAACATTGGCACGGGTTGGCTGCCTAAATCACGCACGGTGATCTGCGCACCTTTACGGCTCCATTGCTGATGTAAATAGTCCACTAATGCTGAAGATTGTGAATAACTGCCTAGAATGCTTGATTTTAAAATTAATACTTTTGCCATTGTTAATTCTCACCCATCTGTTTGTTGGGTCACATGGCTATGCGCCTGACCAATGAAATGAGTATATTGATCTATAAAAAAGAAAAATAGCGCAATAATTTTGCAGTTACGTTCGATAAAACAGAAAGTAATACCCGTCCATTAATTATCTACTCTGAGCTAACAATCTTTGGCGGAAACGATACAAATTGTCCGGTAAACGTGGCGCACATAATCTCATCACAATACAGAGCCACTTCTAAGGTGATTTTCACTAGCTGACCACGGGTTAATGGAGTCAAATCGGTATAAGGCCAAATGACTTTGGCATAAGGCTGTTTAGTAACCGGTTTTAAATACCTTACTTTCGCATCAGCTAATACAATGTCGCCATGTGCTTGAGATAATTGCTGCTGTAACCACACCATTCCCCATCCGGTTAATGTCATTAAGGTATAGATGCTGCCCGCAAACATGGTGTGATGTAAATTAATGTTGGGAGCAATAGGCGCTGTGACCTGTAAGCTATCACCATTAAACAATACTGGTGTAATCTGCATAAACTTACTGGCAGGGATGGTATTGTGCCAAGTTTCACACAAAGTCTGTAATAATGCGCTGACCTCGGCATCTGATTGTGCTTCGGTCAATGACAAATCGAACATAGCAATATCCCTCTGATGACAACGAGTGGACCATACACAACAGATACACTTTATACTTGTAAATTAAAGGTCACAGGACCGTCATTGACCAACTCAACCTGCATCTCTGCACCAAATTGGCCGGTTTCAGTAATGGCCCCTTGTTGACGACAATAGTCCACAAACGCCTGATAGAGACGATCGGCTTGCTCAGGGGTTGCTGCGCTCGAAAAGCTGGGCCTTAAGCCTTTATCGGTATCGGCTACCAAGGTAAATTGTGACACCACCAGTAACTGTCCGGCGACTTGTGCCAGATTAAGATTCATTTTGCCATTTTCATCACTAAACACCCGATAACGAATGACTTTTGTGGCTAGCTTAACCATTTTCTCAATATTATCTTCACGCTCTACACCTAGTAATACTAACAAGCCTTGGTCAATTTTGCCGACTATCGTGCTATCTACCGAGACGGATGCGCGTTTAACACGTTGAATTAATGCAATCATAACGGCCCTAAAAATAGACTATTGGGTGACAATTATTGGATAAACTAATCACGATCACTCCTAATACTTATCAGATGACGATACCGATTTACTCACCACCCGCTGATCATCCACATTATTAATATGATCATCTTTAGGCTCAGTAAATATTTCGGCTTTTAGGTCGTCAGCGATAACAGCCAAACTGCCTAAATATTCTGGTAATGCCGCAGTAATTTCTGCCCCAAGTAATACAATAATCCACGATAAATACACCCATACAAACAAAATAGGGATCACTGCCAGCGCACCATATATGGCTTCATAACTCGGAAATTGAGTCACGTAAAACGCAAAGCCTTTTTTACCCGCTTCAAATAATACCGCCGCAACAATGGCCCCCAATAAGGCATGTAAAAAATGCACTTTCTTATTCGGCACGACCATATATAAAAGCAATATCGATGCAACAGAAAACAGCAATGGCAGACGCTCAATAATCCTCGGAACTAATCCAGACAACTCACTACCCGTCACCACCTCTAATGACACCACATATGAGGTTGCCAGCAAACTTGCACCAATAAGAACAGGGCCAAGCGTCAATACCATCCAGTACATCGAAAATGACACCACGTAAGAGCGCTGTTCAGTGATCCGCCAAATGTTATTCAGTGCTTTGTCGATAGCAGAAATCAGCATAATGGCAACGAACACTAACGCAACAATACCCACAAAGGTCCCTTTAGATGCATTGGCCACAAACTCATTAATATGCACTTGAACCGTATCACCCGCAGCAGGTATAAAATTATTATAAATAAATCCTTCAATATTACCGCGAATGCCTTTAAACACCGGAAACGCAGATAGCATAGACATAGTAACGGCCACCATAGGCACCAGTGACAACAAGGTCACATAAGCCAAATGACCTGCTCGTATATTGATTTGGTCTTCAGTAAGCCGTTGTTTGAGATGGCGTAGAAACTGCCAAACCCCGCTAAAAAAAGCCACAATCGGGCTGTAATCAAACTTTTTGGGCATAATAATCCTTCTTTCTTGCCACGTTAGGGGAGATAACGTTTGTATTCAGTCACTAACTTCGTACAATGTTATAACATATTAGTCATCGAACAATGGAGCAAATTGATGTCACAACAAGGTTCGGCGGGCAATGTGCTCGCTGCTGTCGCTAGTTTTTTTTCCCCGGGCTTAGGTCAGCTTTTACAAGGGCGTATTTTAGCGGCTTTGTTATTCTTCTGCATTACTGCCGTTTGCTATTTCTTTTTTGTGTTGGTCATCCCAGCCATTATCGGTGGTTTATTCCATTTATGGAGCATCATCGACGCAGCAAAATTTAAATCAGGCAGTTAACCTCAACGAGGTCACTTTTCGCCTCAGACAATAAAAGAGACACATTGATGAAAAAATGGATATCACTGGCGCTATTAAGTAGCAGTTTACTGTTGAGCGGCTGTCAAAGTGCCTATTACGGTGCAATGGAAAAAGTTGGCTATCACAAGCGCGACATCATGGTCGATAGAGTGCAAAGTGCTAAAGAGTCGCAACAAGAAGCTCAGGAGCAATTTAGTTCTGCTTTGGAAGAAATGCAGGCTCTATTGGCGTTTGATGGTGGTGATTTAGACGATGCCTATAACAAAGCAAAAGATGAGTATGAATCTGCGCAGTCAGCGGCAGATGAAGTCAGTCGCCGTATTGAAAAAGTTGAAGATGTCGCTGAAGCATTATTTGACGAATGGCAAACTGAAATCGAAGAGATAAGTAAAGCCAGTTTACGCCGTAACAGCACCAATACGCTCAACAAGACCAAGCGGTCATATTACTCGCTAGTCAAAAGTATGCGTCGGGCAGAAGCCAAAATGCCACCGATTTTAACCGCGATGAAAGACAATATGCTGTATTTAAAACATAACCTAAACGCACAAGCCATTGGCGCAATTAAAGGCGAATTTGCCAATTTACAGACGGATATTTCCAGCCTGATTAACGAAATGAACAAATCGATTGCCGAATCGAATCAGTTTATTGCCTCAATGGAACAAGGTTAAACCTTACCTACCTATATCAAGTAACGCCCTTAGCGGTAACCTATGCTGTTATAGTCTATGACGGCCTAGGAGCTGCTTTTGGGGATTTATAGTAATGTGCTTAGTCAATCGGCGACTGGTCCACAGGTAAAGCCGTACGGCTAAATATTTGCTTCAAAACCACTGTAGTTTCAATGCTGGCGACAAACTTGAGGTTACCGAGTGATTTCTTGATAAATTGTTCATAGGAAACTAGGTCTTTGGCGACTATTTTGAGCAAATAATCATAGGCTCCGGTTATCACAGCACATTCCATCACTTGAGGTAGTGGTGCCATGGTTGATTCAAATAATGCTGTCGACTGATCAGTATGTTCTGTTAAGCGTACCGAGGTATAAACCACAATATTCAACCCCACTTTAAGAGGATCAACCTGCGCACCATAACCCAAAATCACTTTATCTTGTTCAAGCTTTTTTACTCGTCGTAAACAAGGAGTATCTGACATATTAACCTTATCGGCTAATTCAGAAATAGCCATTCGGCCCTGACGTTGTAAGATTTCTAATAGCTTGAGGTCTTTCTTATCCATTGAACAAGTCGCTTTTTAGTGAGTGATTAGTGTTATAAATATCATATTTATGAGTGAAATCCTCTACAAATTTACCACACTATCAATTTATTCAATGAGATGGTCTGTCACACTTTTGCTCTATAGAGTCTAGAAACTGCACAACATCAACCACAATCACATTGATAGCGTCACAATAATAGAGATAAAAGTAACTATATGTCTGAGTTTAGCAGGCGCTAACACTGATCAATATACACTTCAACTAGCGGAGTTTGACCCACGGCCTGAGGCTGGGAATAACGAATTTCACATTTATTGGCGGCATATTCTGCGTTAGGCCGAATACGAAGACCTGAACGTCCAGAATCGGTATAGGTTGTTAAAATAAACTCACCACCATCACTGATGTCGGCAATATTGGTCATTCGAGCTATTCCAGCACCAGTATGGCGCGGATATCCATAAGCTAAGGTGATTGATTGGCCCAGTACAATCAGACTGTTACCAAGGCCATTACCCGTACCTGCTGCCGCCGTTTCATCACAATCAGTACTGATTGTGCAAGCTGAATAAACCAATGTTTTACTGCTGTTAATTGCACCAGCTACGCCTTGCATCGTGCTCGCATAAGCATTGCTTTTTAACCCTATAAATTGGGGCGCGACCATAACAGCAAGAATGCCTAAAATAATAATTACCACAACAAGTTCTATTAAGGTAAAACCTTGCTGTTTACGCCACGAAAAATGCCCATGGTTTACTACGCTTGTCACCCTCAACCCAAATTTCCTTAAGCCAAATAGGATACTGTCTCTATATCCCTTTTATAACGTTAGTTAACCTCAACTCGGATTAGTAGGCGAGCTAAGTCGATTAATTAGGTGAATAAAAGGAGCTTATTTTCTATCGGCAATACATTATGCACATCTGTCTATAAATGCAACCGCCGCCACAACAACTTAATAAACTTGTTATCTTTTTTAGCTCAGAAACAAAAAAACCCGATAATCAATTACCGGGTTTTTCTATTACTTGCTTGCCTATGCAATTCGATTCAAGAATTACAAGCTGTAGTACATTTCAAACTCAAGCGGATGAGTCGTACGCGCTACACGTTCAGATTCTGCTGTTTTAAGCTGAATATAAGACTGGATAAAGTCTTCGCTGAACACGCCACCTTTAGTCAAGAACTCATGGTCCGCTTGTAAATTTTCAAGTGCGTTTTCTAATGAAGTCGCAACCTGTGGGATCTCAGCCGCTTCTTCAGCAGGCAAGTCATACAGATCTTTGTCCATTGCTTCACCTGGGTGGATCTTGTTTTGAATACCGTCAAGACCGGCCATTAGCAATGCCGAAAACGCTAAGTATGGGTTGGCATGTGGATCAGGGAAACGCGCTTCGATACGACGACCTTTAGGGCTTGGTACCACTGGAATACGAATTGACGCGCTGCGGTTACGTGCAGAATATGCAAGCATCACAGGCGCTTCAAAATGCGGTACCAAACGCTTGTAAGAGTTTGTGCTTGGGTTAGTGAATGCATTCAATGCACGAGCATGCTTAATGATGCCGCCAATGTAGTAAAGCGCAAGGTCACTCAAACCAGCATACTTATCACCAGCGAATAAGTTTACCCCGTCTTTAGCTAAAGACTGATGCACGTGCATGCCACTGCCGTTGTCACCCACGATTGGTTTTGGCATAAATGTCGCTGTCTTGCCATAAGCATGAGCCATGTTATGAACAACATACTTAAGGATTTGAATTTCGTCAGCTTTCTTAGTCAATGTATTGAATCGTGTTGCGATTTCATTTTGACCAGCTGTGGCCACTTCGTGGTGATGCGCTTCAACCACTTGACCCATTTCTTCAAGTACTAAACACATTGCAGAGCGTAAGTCTTGTGACGAATCAACTGGCGCAACTGGGAAGTAACCCCCCTTCACCATTGGACGATGACCGGTGTTGCCTTCTTCATAGCTTTTAGCTGAGTTCCATGAAGCTTCTTTAGCGTCAATCTTCACGAAACAACCTGACATATCAGTACCAAAACGGACATCGTCAAATATGAAGAATTCAGGCTCTGGACCAATCAATACGGTATCAGCAATGCCAGTAGAAATAAGATACTGTTCGGCTTTTTTGGCAATAGAACGAGGATCGCGATCATAACCTGTCATGGTACCCGGTTCTAAAATATCACAACGAATAAGTGCGGTCGTTTCTTCCGTGAAAGGGTCTAACACAAAAGTCGTTGGATCTGGCATTAACACCATGTCAGATTCATTAATGCCTTTCCAACCTACAATTGAAGAACCGTCAAACATTTTGCCGTCTTCAAAGAAATCTTCATTTACTTGGTGAGATGGGATAGAAACGTGCTGCTCTTTACCTTTAGTGTCGGTAAAGCGTAAGTCTACAAACTTAACTTCTAACTCTTCTAGTTGTTTTAAAACTGATTCAACTGACATTCTCAAGCCTCCGGTAGGGTAAAGGGTTGTCCCTTAATATAATCTTGGTATTCGCCAGATGATGCATCTGCAAAACGAATATTTACATAATAACAGCAGTGAAGCGATATTCATGCCAGTTCGTTAACTAGTTGATTTTATGAAGATGAGAACGTTCCCTCATCTTCTAAATTATGATTTTGCACCAATGACGTGCATTACTATGTTTCATCATAGTGCAAAAGTCCATAATAGTGCGTCATGTTAATGCTGGTGTTTTAATCATGCCACATTTTGCATCACACCTCGATTATGTTTAATATATAAACGTTTTATACTGTTTTTTGAGGCTTAGTAAACGAAAGATTTACATGTGTTCAAAAATAATCCTATCTACAAAAGCTGCTGTGAAGTAGAATGGCACGCTTTTTTACAGTAGCTGTAATAATAAATAGCTTCTGTTAGCTCCCTTTTTTTTTTGATGGTTTAGAGGTTTATCCGTGCTAGAGAATTTACGTAACATCGCCATTATTGCCCACGTTGACCATGGCAAAACAACCCTGGTAGACAAAATGTTGGCGCAGTCAGGAACCCTTGCATCTCGTGGAGAAGCTACTGAGCGGGTTATGGATTCTAACGATCTTGAAAAAGAACGTGGGATCACCATTCTGGCAAAGAATACTGCCATCCAGTGGAACGACTACCGTATTAACATCGTAGATACTCCTGGCCACGCCGATTTCGGTGGCGAAGTAGAACGTGTTCTATCTATGGTCGATTCAGTATTATTGTTGGTTGACGCAGTTGATGGTCCAATGCCACAAACTCGCTTTGTAACCAAGAAAGCCTTCGCTCAAGGCCTTAAGCCAATTGTTGTTATCAACAAAATTGACCGTCCAAGTGCTCGTCCAGATTGGGTTATTGACCAAGTATTCGATTTATTCGTTAACTTAGGTGCCACTGACGAACAATTAGATTTCCCAATCGTTTATGCTTCTGCATTAAATGGTTTTGCAACGTTAGATCCAGATGTAGCTAGCGATGATATGACGCCGCTGTTTCAAACTATCGTTGAGAAAGTAGCTTTCCCTGACGCGGATGCGGAAGCGCCGTTCCAAATGCAAATTTCTCAAATCGATTATAACTCATACGTGGGTGTTATCGGTATTGGCCGTATTACCCGTGGTAACGTTAAGACTAACCAACAAGTGACTATTATTGGCGCTGACGGTAAGACTCGTAACGGTAAAATGGGCCAAGTATTAGGTTATATGGGTCTAGAACGTAATGAAGTTGCCATTGCCAATGCGGGTGACATCGTTGCGATTACCGGTTTAGGCGAGCTTAAGATCTCTGACACTATCTGTGCAGTGGGTGCCGTAGAGGCAATGCCGCCGTTAACTGTTGATGAACCTACACTAACAATGACGTTCCAAGTAAACACTTCTCCGTTCGCGGGTAAAGAAGGTAAGTATGTGACTTCACGTAACATTCTTGAGCGTTTACAGACTGAATTAGTTCACAACGTCGCACTTCGTGTTGAAGAAACTGACAGTCCAGATCGTTTCCGTGTATCAGGTCGTGGTGAATTACACTTATCGATTTTAATTGAAAACATGCGTCGTGAAGGCTACGAATTAGCTGTATCGCGTCCAGAAGTTATTCTGAAAACCGTCGATGGTGAGCTACATGAACCCTACGAAACAGTAACGGTTGACGTTGAAGAAGGTCATCAAGGTACCGTAATTGAAAAATTAGGTATTCGTAAAGCTGAAATGAAAGATATGCAGCTTGATGGTAAAGGTCGTGTTCGTATTGACTTTATTATCCCAAGCCGTGGTTTGATTGGTTTCCAAACTGAGTTCTTAACCTCAACATCGGGTACTGGTCTAATTTATCATTCATTTGATCACTACGGTCCACACAAAGGTGGCGATATTGGTCAACGTGCTAACGGCGTAATGATTTCAAACGGAACAGGTAAGTCACTAACGTTCGCACTCTTTACTTTACAAGACCGTGGTCGTTTGTTTATTGGCCACGCGGCTGAAGTGTATGAAGGTCAAGTAGTTGGTATCCATGCTCGCTCTAACGATTTGACAATAAACTGTCTCAAAGGTAAGCAGCTAACTAACATGCGCGCATCAGGTACTGATGAAGCGCAAGTATTGACGACTCCGATTACACTGACTCTTGAGCAAGCTCTTGAGTTCATCGATGATGATGAATTAGTTGAAGTGACTCCTAAGAATATTCGTGTTCGTAAGAGATACTTAACTGAAAACGAACGTAAGCGTCATAACCGCAGTTAATCAGTATTAAACTGTAGCAGATTACATTTGCTACTCTTGATACCTAAAAAGCCCAGATGCCTGCATCTGGGCTTTTTGTTGCCTAGTATATACAGGCTAAAAGCGAAAGAGCCTAGAACGCTGCGCTGCTAGTACGCTTCGCGGCTAGAGGCTATAAAGTCAACAGCCTAGCAGCTAAGCAACTCTAGCAGTGACAAAGTCACGCCCTAACAGCGAAGCGACAACACTAACAGTGACGAAGTCACGCCCTAACCGCGAAGCGACACTAGCAGTGACGAAGTCACGCCCTAGCAGCGAAGCGACTCTAGCAGGACGCAGTCCGCCCTAGCAGCGAAGCGACTCTAGCGATACAAGATGAAAATATTTAACTAGATATTTTACGTAAACGCAGATAGATTGAAATCAATATCATTTTTAGGGAGAACATATGAGTATGTTGCAACAGGTAAGCGTCGCTAAAAAAGCCAATGTACATTTTAACGGTAAAGTGATCAGTAGAAGCGTAGTGTTAGCAGATGGAAGTAAACAAACTCTGGGTGTTGTATTGCCTGGTGAATATGAGTTCTCCACTGCTCAAGGCGAAATAATGCAGGTCATTTCTGGCGAGTTTGACGTGTTATTACCGGGTCAAACTGAGTGGGTTATATACGCTACAGGCAGCCAGTTTGAACTTGCACCAAACGTGAGCTTCAGTCTCCGTACGGCACAAATTTCAGAATACTGCTGCCAATACATCTAGTGTTGTTGCACCTAAATAAACAATAGCGGCTTAATATTGCCCGCTTATATTCAGCTTAATCAAAACAGTTTAAGCTGATTTTTTCTTTAAAAACGTCTACTCTATTGAAACTATCGTTTTATGGAGTGCATCATGCGCCTTATCATACTTATTGGTTTACTATTATTGAGTGCCCAAAGCCTTGCGACGGTATACCGTTGGGTAGATGAAAATGGCAAAGTGCATTACTCAGATGAACCCAAAAATAATGCTGAAGCTATTGATCTAAATGAAAACACGCAAAATAATATAACGATTAATATACCTAAAAAACTCAATGTAACGCCTACAACAGAAACTCAAATTAACTACACTATCTCGATTACCTCCCCTCAACAAGAAGCCACTGTCCGTGATAATAACGGTAATTTTACCGTGTCTGCTAGCGTTGCGCCCGAGTTACCTCGAGGGGTGTTGCTGACATTATTAATCGATGGGGTCATCATTGCTCAACCACAAGTTTCGCCAGTGTTCCAATTAACGGGCATTAATCGAGGTGAACATTCTCTTGTTGTTAATGCTGTAACACAAAGCGGCAAAGTCCTTGCATCAAGCTCTCCTAGAAAGATATTCCTTCACCAAGCATCAGTATTTGGACCTGCAAAAAAGTCTAAATAGTTAAGATAAAAACCATTTCATTCATTAGCTTACAAGATTATTTCTGGCTTTTTATCTTAGAGAGTGCTTGTGTGTACCGGGTTGTGTAATGCACCAATGTGGTGCATCATGATGGTGCAACCTTATACTAGGACGGCTAATGGACACAAATAACCTTCTCAATCATTTAGTCACCGCGGTGCTTGTTATTAATAACGAGCTCAAGCCGTGCTATGCCAATGCCGCGGCCGCACAATTATTGGGAGTCGGTAATCATAAGCTACTCGAACAGACGCTTCCCGAGCTTTATCAACTCATGGGGGTTGATCCACAATTACTACGCGATGCCATTAATGCTGGCCAAGGACTCACGGTCAATACCGCCGCATTAATTACCCTAGATGGTCAGCACCACACTATTGATATCACCTTGATGCCTATTGAAAATGACAATAACCTCAGCATCTTAGAACTACGTCAAGTCGACCAACAACGGCGCATTCATCAGCAGCTTAATATGGACGCCCAACAGCAAGCTGCACAGTTTTTGGTACGTAACTTAGCCCATGAAATTAAAAACCCACTGGGCGGCCTTAGAGGCGCTGCGCAGTTGTTATCGCGAGAGCTCGACTCGCCCGAATTAAAAGAATTTACCAGTCTGATTATCGAACAAGCAGATAGATTGCGTAATTTAGTCGACCGTTTACTTGGCCCACAACGACCAACGCAACATGCTGAACACAATATCCATCAAGTGATTCAAAAAGTGCTTAAGTTAGTCGAAATGGCACTACCAGACAATATCTGCTTAAAACGAGATTATGATCCATCGATTCCAGATATTCAGATGGACCCAGATCAAATGCAGCAAGCAGTATTGAATATTGTCCAAAATGCGATACAAGCGTTAGAACACTGTGGCGGTGATATTGTCATTCGGACTCGCACCCAACATCAGGTCACCATTGGGACACAGCGTTATAAAGTAGTACTTGCCTTATCCATTATTGATAACGGCCCCGGTATTCCTTGCGAGTTAATCGATACCCTTTTCTACCCTATGGTCACCGGTCGTGACGAGGGTTCAGGGTTAGGATTATCCATTGCACATAACATTGCCCGATTACACGGCGGTCGCATTGATTGTGTTTCGGCACCAGGCCATACCGAATTTATTATTAACCTGCCATTACAATAACTAGCATGCCCTTTGTAGGCAGAATGAGGTAGTAACATGAACATTAGTGAACAAGTTTGGATCCTCGATGATGATAGTTCGATCCGTTGGGTACTCGAAAAAGCCCTTAAAGGCGCATCGCTATCAACGGCCAGTTTTGCTGCTGCAGAATCATTATGGCAAGCTTTAGAAGCATCACAACCTCAAGTTATTGTGTCAGACATCCGTATGCCGGGTACTGACGGTTTAACCTTGCTTGATCGCTTACAACTGCATTACCCGCATATCCCGGTGATCATCATGACCGCCCACTCAGACTTAGACAGTGCAGTGAGTGCGTATCAAGCGGGGGCATTTGAATATTTGCCCAAACCATTTGATATTGATGAAGCGATTAATTTAGTTGAGCGTGCACTGACTCATGCAACCGAACAAACGCCACAACCCGTTATTGATACAACGATAAAAACCCCTGAAATTATTGGTGAAGCCCCCTCCATGCAGGAAGTATTTCGTGCAATAGGTCGGTTATCACGTTCATCGATTAGTGTGCTGATTAATGGCCAATCAGGCACGGGTAAAGAGTTAGTTGCAGGGGCATTGCATAAACACAGTCCTCGTAAAGAAAAACCGTTTATCGCGTTAAATATGGCCGCTATCCCAAAAGATTTGATTGAATCAGAACTCTTTGGCCATGAAAAAGGTGCGTTCACCGGTGCCGCTAATGTGCGCCAAGGTCGTTTTGAACAAGCTAATGGTGGCACCCTATTTTTAGATGAAATTGGTGACATGCCAATCGATGTACAAACCCGATTATTGCGCGTGCTTGCCGATGGGCAATTCTATCGTGTCGGTGGTCATCAAGCCGTGCAAGTCGATGTGCGAATTATTGCTGCAACCCACCAAAATCTTGAGGTGCTGGTGCAAAAAGGCACCTTCCGCGAAGATTTGTTTCATCGCCTCAATGTGATCAGAGTGCACTTACCGCCGTTATCGCAACGCCGTGAAGACATTGCCCAACTCGCCAATCACTTTTTAAACACCGCGGCGAAAGAGATTGGCGTTGAGCCAAAAATACTCACCAAAGAAACCGCGGTAAAACTGGCCAATTTACCGTGGCCAGGCAATGTTCGCCAACTGGAAAACACTTGCCGTTGGCTGACCGTAATGGCCTCTGGACAAGAAATCTTACCGCAAGATTTGCCTCCTGAATTACTTAAAGATCCGATCAGTGCTCAACAAAAATCGGCTGGGGCAACGGATTGGCAGACCGCATTAACCGATTGGATTGATGAAAAGCTTGCTGCTGGTGAAAGTGATTTATTAACTGAAGTTCAACCTGAATTTGAACGTATTTTACTTGAAACAGCCCTAAGACATACCCAAGGCCATAAACAAGAAGCCGCTAAGCGTCTAGGTTGGGGGCGTAATACCCTAACCCGTAAATTGAAAGAACTGTCAATGGACTAACAAGTGAACATTATCTCCAATAGTATAGTTTATCGCGTTTATTCATCACATAATCATGCAAATAACCAAGAGGATTAGAATATTTATCCACTAAAAATGTTACCTTAAAATATAACATTCAAATAAGGACAGATTGTGGATTTTGATGCTCATTCTGGTGTAGTTATTCATCAAGATTTTATACCACTCTATGCTGATGATAATTATGCAAAAATATTCGGTTATAATACAGCTCAAGATATTTTAGCGCTGAAGAGTATTTTAGAGTTAATCGATCCTGAAATGCAGGACGTCGCTGCACACACTTACTACGCATTAATGAGCGGTATCGAAAAGCCGCAGGTACGCAATTACATTAATCGTAACCGTTTAGGCATGCTAATCAACGTATTAACGATTGAACATATTGTCGAATGGCAAGGGCGCCCTGCACTGCAAGTCACGATTGTTGATTTAACCGAATCCACCACGCTTAAACATGCATTAGTACAGAGTGAACATCGCTATCAACAATTAGTTAATGGCTCTATTCAAGGGGTGTTGGTGCATCGTAACTTTAGCCCACTGCATTGCAATCAAACGTTGGCACAGCTATTCGGTTACCCTAATACTCAAACGATTATGTCACTACCCTCAATTTTAGATGTGATTGAACCTGCCTATCAAGAGCAATGGGTAGACGCGAACGCTGTGTTATTAGCGAGCAAAATAAAATCTCACTCTTTTGAAATCAAATGTTTACATTTAAGCGGCCGTTTAATGTGGGTAAAATTACTGGAAAGTGTTATCAGTTGGCAGGGGCAGTCAGCGATTCAAGTGACCATGATAGATGTCACTGAGTCTTATTTATTAACAGAGAAACTTGATAAACAAACCTATACTGATTACCTGACTAATACCCTTAATCGACGAGGGCTAATACATTTTAGTCAACAATTAATGACCGATAGCACCCTTGTACATGAACACCTTTATTGTGTATTAATGGGCCTAGATGACTTAAAGCAAATTAATCATTTATTTGGTCATGATATCGGTGATAAAGCATTAATTCATTTTGCTCAACATTGCCAAAGCAAGCTGGCTGATACCGATTTATTAGCCCACTGGTGTGGTGATGAGTTTCTTGCCATCATCCAAGCTGACAGCAAAAAAATGGCACTAAAAATTGCCGAGAGTATTCGTCATAGTATCAATAATGCAGCCCTAATCGAACCCGCTACGGATAAGCATATTCGTTTTAGTGCCTCTGTTGGGTTATCAAACTGGCAAGCTAACGACACTATCGACACTCTTATTTTGCGTGCAGACACAGCCCTAGAGCAAGCCCGATCACAAATCACTCACCAGCTAGTGTTTGCATAAGCTTACCTGATTACCCATAACACTCAGCTCGGGAGAATAAGCGGTTATGAAATAGGTGAAGTATTGGGCGTTACTCTACTTCCGCCATCTTTTAACCAGAGTCGAGGTTAAGTAGATAAACCTAATGCAACCGGGTAATGTTGACAGAACTCGTCAACTTATACCGGATCTTGGTGAATAATCACCTCAGCATCATCAAACGCCTCTTTAATCATCAACCCCGCTTTATCTGCTATTTCATGAGCGTCATGCAAGGACAAGTCACCGGCTAATTCCATGTGCAATTGAATAAACGTGGTTTTACCCGCTTGACGTGTGCGCAAATCATGAACGCCTTGAACGCGAGGATCTTGCTTGGCTAACGCTTTAATCTTGTCGCGAGTGTCGTTGTCTAACTCACGATCCAGTAAGCTTTGAATTGAACGATAACCTAAACCAAGCGCTTGATTGCCAATAAATAATGCTATGAATACGGCAAACAGACCATCAGCCCACCACCAGCCATATTGTGCCAATACTAGCGCTAATAACACGGCAGCATTGAGTAGCAAATCAGATTTATAATGTAATGAATCGGCTTCAACCAATGAACTATTGGTTTTCACCAGAGCGTGTCGTTGCAGCAACACTAAGGCAAATGTCAGCACAATCGCAATGATAGACACCACAATCCCACTCACTGCATTGGTGACCGGAACCGGGTTAATTAACTTTTCACCGCCATACAATAATAACAATGACGCCGACCCCAAAATAAAGGCGGCCTGGGCTAATGACGCTAACGGCTCTGCTTTACCATGGCCATAACGATGGTCTTTGTCCGCGGGAACAATGGCGTAACGAATAGCAATAAAATTAACAATCGAAGCGAGTGCATCAGCAAATGAATCCGTTAATGACCCTAACATACTGGCCGATCCCGAGTGCAGCCAAGCGATTAACTTAATGACAATAAGGCACAGCGCAGTTGCCACTGACGCGCGGCTGGCTAATTTGACCCAAAAGTCATATTCAGAAGAGGTACTCATAAAGGAATTATCGGCTCTTTTTACGGATGATTTAACTGCGCTTACTATAGCAAGTTCATTGCTTAATTAGGATAAAGTTTACTAAAGTAACTGCTGGTCTTATGCAAAGTGTGACCATTAGCAAACTTGCATGAATGAAAAAAAGCCATTACCTAAAGGTAACGGCTTTTATCAGTTTAACCTGATATTGTATCAATTAACCATTAACGGCGAGGTTTGTGGCCTTTACCTAGGTTAAATTGATCTTGAAACGTTTGTTGCTGTTCAGGCGTTAATAATTGATAGATTTCGTTTTGCATTTTCAAATGCGTCAGCATCTTTTGTAAATGCTTTTGTTGCTGCATTTCAGCCATTTCAGTTGCTTTTGCTTCGTCAAAACCAGCGGTAGTGATTAACGCTAACATTTCTGTACGGTGCTCAGCGCGCTGCTCTTTAGTTGGGCGCTCAGGGCGGTTAGCTTTATACTTTTGCATAATCGCTTTGACATCCGTTTTCTGAGCGGCAGTCAAATCAAGCATATGCATCATTTTATGCATACCCCCTTTACGACCATGATGCATATCACCCTTTTGATACATAGACGCTGTCTTTACTTCTGTATCGGTAGTCGTGTCTGCCGCATATAACTGGCCAGCTAATAAAGCCGAACTTGCCACTAAGGCAACTAAACTCGTTTTGATGATTGATGATGTTTTCATTGTTAAGTTCCTCGGTATGAATGGGATTTATTTTCTGCCTTAGCAGATTTGATACTCAGTTTACCGAATGCAATGTCAATGAGGGTTATGCTTGGGTAAAATTGTGTAAAGAATATTTCCCTTAACACTTTAAACAGCCGATTTCATGATCCAGCTGGCATATTTGCATATTAATATCACCTTAATGCGAGCCAGTTAACGTTATTTTGACTTAGCACTTACAGCGATCATTTAAGGGCATAAAATCATATTATTAGCGATATTTGCGATATTAACGATATTAACGAGATTATTTATGAACAGATTGATTGGCCCATTACTTTTACTTTTTAGTGTCTTCTTACTGGCACCGAGTGCCAGTGCTTCCAACTCGGTTGACGCTGCAGATACCGCAGCAACCACGACTCAAATGCATAACGCAGACGACCCTCTGTGGGTTAGCCAACATGATCAACAAGTGTCGGTAAAGCTGCACTTTTTTTGGTCAAAAACCTGCCCGCACTGTCGAGAAGCGCACCCTTTTATTGACGCCCTAGGCGAACGTTTTGACTGGATTGAATTACACGACTACGCCATTAGCGAACCCGGTAATGTCGATAAACTCATGCAAATGGGCCAACAGACTGGTATTGAACCTAAATCGGTACCCTACTTTGCCATTTGTGGCGAGGCCGTAGTCGGCTATAACAACCATGATGTCACAGGGCGTTACATCCTAGAGCGTTTAGTCAACTGCTACCAACGTCATGGTGGTAAAGCTGATATTGGCGATAAGCTCGATGATTTTCTAGGTGCGACTCCAGTTGAAAATACGCCATTATTTGAAACCTGTGGTGACAACAGTGATGATCCTCAAGCCGAAGGTTCTTGTGGCATGTCATTTGACCAAGCCAGTGACATTACTCCAGTACCATCGGTTCAGCCTGTCAACATTCCACTAATTGGTGCAGTGCATCCTGAACAAATGTCATTGCCAGTACTGACCATAGTATTAGCGGGTGTCGACGCATTTAATCCCTGCGCCTTTTTCGTATTACTGTTTTTACTGAGCATTATGGTTAACGCCGGCAGCCGCAGACGTATGCTATTAGTGGGCGGTATTTTTGTATTTTTCTCAGGCTTTATCTATTTTATATTTATGAGTGCTTGGTTAAATTTATTCCAACTACTCGGCGGCGGTGATGGCGGCATCATTATCACTTGTGCAGGGGTATTGGCCTTGATCGCAGCGATAGTGAATATAAAAGATTACTTCTATGGCCGCGGCGACGTTAGCCTTTCAATGTCAGTCGAAAATCGTGGTTCACTGATAAAACGTATGGGTAAATTATCTAAAGCCAGTTCATTACCCACCATGATTTTAGGCTCAACCATTCTGGCTATTCTAGCCAATACCTATGAACTACTGTGCACCGCAGGCTTCCCGATGATTTACACCTCGGTGTTGTCATTATCAGATCTCGATACCATGCAACGTTACTTATACCTCATTGCTTATAATGTGGTTTATGTTATCCCACTTGCCGTAATTGTGATTGTGTTCTCAATGACGTTAGGTAAACGCAAACTGACCGAAAAAGAAGGCGAAGTACTTAAACTGATGTCAGGTATTATGATGTTAGGGTTAGGCAGCATGTTAGTCTTTAATCCTAACTCACTGCAAAATGCAGTCTTTTCGGTAGGCCTGATCCTTGGATCGATTGTACTCACCTTTATCATTGCCAGAATTAAACGCTACGTAGTGCAAAATAAAGCAGGGTAAATGTAAAACTGTGCAATGTTGATATGATTTAATATTGGCATGCGATAACCTTAATTGATCGAAAAATCTGTATGTTAGCGTTAGCATGCAGATTTTCTTTGTGCCAGAGGACAGTTATGAATCGCATTTTACTTATCGACGATGATATTGGTTTATCCGATCTACTCAGCCAATTACTTGAATTGGAAGGATTTGCCTTAACCCAAGCTTATGATGGTGAGCAAGGGTTATTGATGGCGCAACAGCAGGACTTCGATTTAATCCTCCTTGATGTCATGTTACCTAAGCTCAATGGCTTTGAAGTATTGCGCGCCTTAAGGCAACGCAAGCAAACCCCTGTGTTGATGCTAACCGCCCGCGGCGAAGAAATTGATCGGGTAGTCGGTCTAGAAATCGGTGCCGATGACTACTTGCCAAAACCGTTTAATGACCGCGAATTAGTGGCTCGAATTCGGGCCATCTTACGTCGAGCACAAACCACTCAACAAGATAACCAAGCCAATGAAATGATGCAGTTTGGTGATTTACGCCTCGACCCTTCCCGCCAAGAAACCTATTGCAACGAACAACTGATTATCCTGACGGGCACCGAGTTTTTACTGTTGTTTAATTTACTCGAAAAATCAGGCGAACTGGTCACCAAAGAGTCATTAAGTGAAAACGTATTAGGCAAAAAACTGATGCCATTTGATCGTAGTTTAGATATGCATTTGTCTAACTTACGCAAAAAACTACCAGAGCGCCAAGACGGCCGTCCACGGGTCAAAACCCTGCGCGGTAAAGGCTATATTTGGATACCATAATGCTGAAAAACAATCCATTTAACCGACTGTTTTTTAAATTATTGCTGGGCTTTTGGCTATGCAGTTCGTTGATTATTGCTCTGGTGTCATTATTGCCATTATTGCAGCAAAATCATGACCGCTCACCTTTGCCGCCTAGCCTTGAGCGGATGCTGGAAAACGTCGCCGAGCGGATACAAGAGCAACCTCAATTACTCGAAGGCAAAAACCTACAACGTCTGCGCCATAACCGCAATAAAGACGGTGGCGGTGACCGTAAGCATAATGGCGGCCCTTTGCGTTTATATTTAACCGATGGTGAAGGCCAAGTGTTAAACAGTAAACACGTCTCGCGTGGATTTAGACGCTTTCAACTGATGGCAGAAGAGGCAGATCAGCCGATAAGCCACCAATTTAGAGACGAGCTCATTTTTGGCCCCTATTCTTTTGAGGTCAACAGCAAACCCTATCAATTATTTGGCCGTTTACCCGATAACCATCCTCGGCCGTGGTTTTTCTTTTTTGCTGACAATAAATTACTCACGGCAGGCCTAGCCATTTTATTATCGGGCCTATTATGCGGTTTGCTGGCATGGTATTTAGGTAAACCATTGCGTTCGCTCAAGCACAGTGCCAATGCCCTCGCCAGAGGCGACTTGTCTAGCCGAGTTGATGCGGCTACCGCTAATCGGCGTGATGAAATGGGCCAATTGGCAATCGCTTTTAACGGTATGGCCGACGCCATTGAAGCCATGGTGAATAACCAACAAAGATTAATGGGCGATATTTCCCATGAACTGCGAACGCCACTGACGCGGCTGCAACTATCATTGGCACTTGCTCGTAAAAAAGGTCAGCACAGCACCGAACTGGATCGAATAGAATATGAAGCTCAACAACAAGATGCCTTAATTGGCGAGCTATTAACCTTATCTAGAGTTACCTTAAATGTTAGCGAAAAACGCCTGACAGCTGAACTCACAGAAACCTTAAGCCAAGTGCTCGATGACGCCGAATTTGAAGCCGAACAGCAAGGTAAACAATTACATATAGATATCGACGAGTCTATCCGCTTTAATCATTTGCCTAGAACCTTATCCCGCGCCATTGAGAACCTGCTGCGTAATGCCATTCGTTACGCTGATCAACATATTTATATTGAAAGTCAGCAAACAAAAAACCAAGTTCGTATTGTGGTCAGCGATGACGGTCCCGGCCTTGCAGAAGAAGAGCTCGAAGCGATATTTGCGCCATTTTATCGACCTGATA
Organism: Shewanella sp. T24-MNA-CIBAN-0130; assembly: GCF_040310185.1. Lineage (NCBI taxonomy): Bacteria > Pseudomonadati > Pseudomonadota > Gammaproteobacteria > Alteromonadales > Shewanellaceae > Shewanella > Shewanella sp. T24-MNA-CIBAN-0130. The sequence goes on from NZ_JBEOPP010000002.1 coordinate 79,530, forward strand.
ACGCACGTGATCGCGTATCTGGTGGATGGGGATTAGGATTAGCCATTACTCAAGCGGCAGTTGAGGCCCATAAAGGACGCATAGTTGCCAAAAATCAACCATCACATGGGCTAATCGTCACCATCGACTTACCCATTTAATGTAAACATTAATCGGTGACCTCACCTCGGGATAATAAACTTCGGCTTGGGATTAGGAGCGGCTTACTGATGAACAACTATGATTAATATCGTCACACGATTAACCATCGTATGAACCATAGTGTATGAAAGACAGCAATATATATTATCCTCGGTACAGTGACCCCTAGTACCGGTATCGTCAGTGCTTATGCCGCCAATAGATTAAATCGCCTTGCTGCAATACTCTGCCATCGACTTTTAGCAATATCATCCATTGTATCGTGACAAATTCAATCCACCGTTTACCAAGGCTAGAGTCATATTTACCCCAAAAAAGATACCTGCTAAAAGTCATATCAGCACGCTAACGCATGCTCATCACAGTAACCGAGTCAGTTTTGATAACGTCTCGCAGTCAAACCCTGCTTAATGTATAATTTGTCATTCTTTTTATACTTCGTACCGTAAGGTTGCTATGTTTCAGATTGCCCTTTATGAACCCGAAATCGCCCCAAATACTGGAAATATCATCCGTCTATGTGCCAATAATGGCTCACAGTTACATTTGATTGAGCCGATAGGTTTTGATCTCGAAGAAAAGAAACTACGTCGCGCTGGACTCGATTATTCCGACCTAACCAGTGTGACTCGCCATAAAAATTATGCCGCTTTTTTAGAGGCCATGGCAGGAAAACGTATTATCGCCTGCACCACTAAAGGCAGCCGTCCCCATACTCAAATTGCTTTTCAAGAGAATGATGTGTTGTTATTTGGCCCAGAAACTCGTGGACTGCCGATGGATATTATTGATGCGACGCCACTTGCGCAGCGGTTACGTATTCCAATGACAGCCAATAGCCGTAGTATAAATTTATCAAACTCAGTCGCCATTATTAGTTATGAAGCATGGCGTCAACTCGGTTTTGCAGGCGCAGAGTAATGAAAAAAACCCAGTCACCCGAAACCCAACACGATGCTTTGGCCATTGCCAAAGCAACCCAAAGACCCGCACAAACGAAAGAACAAACTAAGCTGATTGCCGCAGGCATTGAGAAAGGGATTACTGAATTTAAAAAGCAACATAAAGTCAAAGCCCGTGATCGTGACAAAGCACGTAAACAGCAACAAAAAACCAAAAGTACCACGCCCACCAATGATGAGCCCGATATGCCTTATATTGTGTCCCAGAGTCGATTCAATTCGCTAACGTGGTCGTTAATGGGCTTATTACTCTTGAGTTGGGCATTGTTTGCCGCTTACCTGTTTTACCGCTAAACCGCATTGGTGAAACGTTCACGCTATTCAGTCAGCTGAGTCTCCTCTGCTGACAGTTTAAGCAGGCTAATGGCTCTGACGACCTGATACTGCTCACTGTCGTCATCCAAATAATGAGCGCTTTGCTGCCACTGCCATCCTAGTATTGCCTGATCGGCACTAGTATCGGTATCGGTATCGGTATCGGTATCGTCAATAATGGGATCAAACTGCAACTGCACTAATGCTGGGCGTTGATTTATTTCACCTTTGCCTAAAAATGAGTAACGGCCCGCTTGCTCATAAAGCGTTAACTCCTGCGACACGTCATCGGTAACACCATTGGCATACACCAATAAAATATGACCGTTTTGTTGCCTAAACCACCAGGTTTCACTGTTTGTAAAACGACTGCCTCGGCTAACACTGATGAACAAATTGCGCCTATCTGCAGAGCACATCACCGAGGTAGTGACCTTCTTGGGGTAAACATTAGGATTGGCAGCACTGCCCTGCCACTCGCCAGCTAATTGGCTACAAAACGTATTCAATGTCACTTTATCTGCATAAGCTGAGGCTGAATGTGTCAGTAACAACATAGCCATTAACAGGAATATTGATCGACCTTTTTGGGTAAACAAACTTCTTACCATTCAAATGTCCTTTGTGATTAGATACATCTACTGCCCAACACCGGTAAGCCGTTACAATACCACATACCCTATAATATCACTGGCAATGAGCACGCTTTGGTGATGGTTAACCATAAAAAATGGCTCACCTTAGTGGGCCATGATATGACTAACCGACAAATACCTACTGGCCAAAACCGGTGGCGGTAATATCCACTGTAGTGACTTCACCGTATTGCGCCGCAACATCAGCAATTTGTTCTGCATTACCAATCAACACAAACTGTAAATTTTGCTGTGGGAAATATTGCTTAATCAAACGTTGGGTTTCAGCTAGGGTAAGTCCATCGACTTTAGCTTGAAATTGATTAATAAAATCATCATTAAAGCCATATAAATACATGTCAGACAATAAACCGGCTAATTGACCACTGGTCTCATATTTAGGCGGAAACTGGCCTTTGACATAGGCTTTAGCAGAATCTAACGTCACTTGGTCAATGCCCTTTTCCCACAAACGAGCATAGGTTTTTAAGGCTAAATCAATCGCTTCTTTAGTCGTCGACGACTTGGTAAACGTACTGATTTGGAATAATCCAGATTGCGCATACGGGCTAAACCCGGAACGAGCACCGTAAGTTAAGCCTGCATTGACGCGTAGTTCATCATTTAACCATGAGGTAAAACGACCACCTAAGATGGTGTTAACGACGGTCAAACCAACATAATCTGGGTTGTCATAACGAATTCCCACGCCACCAATTAAAAAGGTGGTTTCAATTGCATCAGGCTTGTCGACTAACAACACCTGCGGCTTGGTGAGCGTCGGTAAGGCTTGGCTTAAATCTGGCTGAAGCACGGTTTCGGTTGCCTGCCAATCACCAAAGGCCTTATTAAGCTTGGCGGTCATATCGGCAACATTAAAATCACCCACCACGTTAATGGTCATATTGCTTGGTTGATAATAACCTTTATAAAAAGCGCGTAGCTCCTCAATAGACAGGCTCGCGATGGTGTCACTATTACCCGATACTGGGTTGGCATAAGGATGCTCACCAAAGACTAACTGATTAAAGTAGCGTCCAATCACAGCTCGCGGACTTTCTTTTTGCTGTGATAAGCCAACGATTTCGCGCTGTTTTAGCTTATCAAATTCAGTGGCATCAAAGTCAGGTTGACGTAATACATGGCTAAAAATATTGAGCACAGTATCCACATCTTTGTTCATCATATTGGCACGAATATAACTGCCTTCTAAATCGGCACTGGTATTAATGCTGGCACCGATAAAGTCTAATTGCTGCTCGATGTCCGCCTTAGATTGACCCGCGGCACCTAACATTAAACTTTGTGAGGTGATGTAAGCCATACCAGAGGTCAAATCATTGACCGCGCCCACTCTAACCACGGCATCAATGGTCACTAATGGCACTTCTTTTTGCACCATCAACTTAACCTTTAAGCCATTGTCTAACGTGACGGATTGGTAGCTTGGCAGCACAAAGCTAGCGGTGACAGGGTTGGCGGTATCGGCAGTAGTTTTCTGAGTGGTCGCACAACCACTTATCCCTATGCTACAAGCCAATGCGATAGCCGATAACGATAGCTTAATGCGTGTGTGAGTAACGGTTTTCATTGGTCTGACTCCTCAGTAGCCGCGAGCACACCGACAGTTCGATTCGCTTTAATTAGATAGGTTTGCGCCACACGCTGAATATCAGCAGGGGTGACTTGGTTATACGCTTCTGGGGCGTTAAACAGTTTGGTATAGTCGCCAAAATACAGCTCGTATGTGCCTAATGTATTGGCTTTACCGTTAATGGTTTCCATAGCGTGGTAAAAATCCATTAGTTTGATATTTTTTACTTTTTCAAGCTCTTGCTGAGTCACACCTTGGGTGGCAATAAGATTAATTTGCTCAATTAAGGCTTGCTCTAAGGTCTCAGCGCTCACACCAGCATTGGCCACACCCAAAATGTAAAATAGATTCGGGTCGAACGACATCGGCATGTAGGTGTCGGCCGATAACGCTAATTGCTTGTCGACCAACGCCTGATAAAAACGCGAGCTATTACCTTCGCTTAACATCGACGCTAATAAATCAAGCGCGTAATAATCAGCATGGCGAGTGGCAGGTACATGGTAAGCCAACATAATGTTTGGCGTACTCACAGACTCTTTTTTGACAAATACTCGGCGCTCACCATTTTGTGGCGGCTCAACCGTGCGCACAGCTTTTGGCGCTGCTTGGGCTGGAATTGGCGCGAAATACTGATTAGCCAGTGCTTTTACTTGGGCTAACTTCACATCACCGCTAATCACTACTAGCGCATTGTTAGGCGCATAGTAAGTTTTATGATATTGCTGTAAGTCTGCTAATGTCCAAGCAGCAATATCGGACTCATAACCAATCACAGACCAACTATAAGGGTGGGCTGCAAAGGCAACACTTTTAAGTGCTTCTTGAATAGTGCGCCAGTTAGAGTTTTCAAGCCCGGTAGTCCGCTCTGACTGCACCACGCCACGTTCACTTTCAACCATTTCAGGGTTGATGTCTAAATTGGCGATCCGGTCCGCTTCTAAATCAAAAATAGTTTCTAAGCCATTTGCAGGAAACCAGTTGGTATACACTGTCATGTCTTCAGTGGTATAGGCATTATTAGCGCCACCAGCGGCTTCCATGGTGCGATCAAACATTTTCGGACCAAACTTTTTAGAACCATTAAACATCATATGTTCAAAAAAGTGCGAAATACCGGTAATGCCAGGCACTTCATTGCGCGAACCGACTTTCCAAAAAATGTACATGTTGGCATTTGGGATAGAGCTATCCTCAAGTACCATAATTTTCATGCCATTATCTAAAGTAAAACTATTAATATCTTCAGCTTGTGTCGCTGACACCGAAGGCGCACTTAGAACGCCTAACGTCATCAACAACGCCATTATCTTGCGGATCATATCTCGCTCCTTTGAGCACTTGTCCAATAATTAATCTACATTGTGTTTTTTTATGCCGCGCTTAATACCGTTAACGCTACTTGCGCCATGATTTATACGCCAAGTTTAAGGCCACTTTCATCAACGTAAAACCCGCTGAATAGTTGCAGCCAACTTGGCTTATATTCAGCTTCGCTGGTGTTAACGCTAATAAGGCCCCTTAAAAGCAATGGTTCAAGGGAGTACAGAGGAATGCTGATTCCATGTTTAAACCAATTAGTGCAACAAAACTACCCTGTAATGACCCTTTTGTTAACTTTTTTAGCCATTTGCTAACAAGTCAATTGTATCTATTTATTAACGCCTGCCGGTCATGATTAAGCTGGTGATGCCGCAAACCCAGATTTATGTGGGCGAGACTGGCGAGGACTTTATTGAGTTGACCACTATTCATCCAACACGTCATGCCCCTCATGCAACACTTCATGCAACACTTAACGTAACACTTAACGTAATACGGGCACGTGAAAAAACACCACGTCACTGCCGATAACTTCAAGCTGCCAGCCTTGTTGTAATGCTAGCCACTCGAAGGTTTCAATCGCGTAGAAATTGATGTGGGTCGGGTCGATTTTATAGTGCCAGTTAATGAATCCTTCAAGGTTCGATACCCGTTTGGTCATAATGGCCAATATGCCACCGGGTAACAGTAATTGGCTTAATAGCTCGATGAGTTGTTTGGCATTGGCAATATGTTCAATCACTTCGGTTAAACACACAAAATCATATTGCTGGCTTAACACCTGAGTATCTGGGTGATAAAACAGATCATAGTTAGCCACGCTGATCCCTTGCTTTGCCGCCATTTGGCTTAGCACAGCACCTTCGCCGCAGCCAAAATCTAATCCGCTTGCATTGGGAGCAAGCCGGGTTAACAACGGGGTTAAGGTGCGTGATAAAAAATGCTGATAGCCCGCATCGGCAAAGTCGTTATGGTGACAATCATAATGGGCTTTTTCGGCGGTTTCATCCCAATAAAATGCTGCCGGAACTGACACCAGCAAACACTGTGAGCAACGAACATAGGGGCGATATTTATCTTGATGAAACGCAATAGTTTGATGGTGACACAAAGGACAACACGACAAAATGAACTCCGACACAGGCGAGGTGAAAAGTAATAATAAACACTGAGTCTATTCTGATAGAACCGGTTCTGCTGTTGTGGTGGCCTTGGGGATTTTACGTGTTTGCTTAGCAGCGTCTTGCGCCTGCTGTAAATACTTTTGCTGACGGGTTAAACGCTCATCAGATTGAGCACGGGCTTTTTCGAGCTGCTGCGCTTCCCAATCATTAGACTGCGCCTTAGCTAACACTTTTTGTTCACGTTCCGAGGTTGCCTTGGCTGCTTCACGCGCTTTTTGCAATTGGGTTTGCTCAAGTTCAATCGACTCTTGCCGCGCTTGCTCGCCTTTTTCAGCTAAGGTCATTTTTTTATGGGGTTTGTCAGCAGCAGAAGCACCAGAAACGACAAACGTCAACGAGCTTGCTGCAACCACTAAAACAAATAAGCCTATCAGCCCGATTTTCATGTTATCTATCCTTTGATTTTATCGCTGTTATAACGCGCACGAACCTGAGCAGGCATAGCGGTTAACTTATGTTGCACCATTGTGTTAAACACTGCAAATATTGGCGCGATATCAGTCGCAGGATTTAACGCAACCAGAGTATGAGCAACCGCTTCGAGGGTTGACAGGCTGTCGCTGCGTTTCGCTTTACGAATAACATATTGCGACTCATCTACACACTCAAGATGCAGCGACGGATAATCAACTAACCACGGATTCAACTGCAACATGCGGTACGCCTTGCGCCAAGTACCGTCGATTACAATAATAATCACGGCTTCGCTCGCTCCGGCCTTGGCGACAGTTTGGCTGTGCTCATTGGGGTAAACCACGTACACAGGTTTCGTTTGCGTGGCTAAATAGTGTTGCAACTCAATAAAGTCCTCGGCAGTCTCGCCCACATAAATCTGGGTTTGCGGCAGCACCAGCTTCAATAACCTCACGCTGTTTTTAGCATGCCCCACTTCAGACGGGTGTTGCATCACCACTACCTCGGTTTGGGAACACACCGGTTTGAGCGCATGGCAAACACACGCTGACTGCGGGTATTGGCAATTAATACAATAACTTCTGCTCATTTTTTGTCTTATTATTGTTGCAAATATGTAATATTGAGTTCAATATGCTTGGCTTTACATCATAACATCTCAAGGAAGAACCCCTATTATGACAGGAATTATCACAAGAACCATGGCAACAACAATGACAAAGATGTCGATTGCCTTAATGCTCGCACTTTCTACAAGTTCCGTTTATGCCGCACAAGATAATGCCTATCACCACGAAGCAGAACTCAGCTTTTTAGATTCTGACGATGGCGGCGATGGCCTATTTAATGCTAACTATCGTTACTACTTTAAAGCGGTTGAACAAGCTGATAAGCCATACGCACTAAGTGGATTCTTTCATCAAGGCTCAACTGTTGCTGCTAGTTACTCTACGTCCAGTTTCGATGATATATATCAACTTTCAGGCCAGTATGTTTTTGGCTCAAACTGGTTTATCGGTGCAGAAGTCCGCCAAGTCAATTTTGAGGAAGATAATTACTCTAGTAGTCCAGATAGCTCTACCATTTATTCAGCAAACTTAGGTTATTTTTTCACGGACCATTCGGCATTAACCCTGAATTACAGCAGAATTTCTGAGTCTGAATCAAACACCTTTACATCAACAAACTATAATTCTGAGCGTTATGATAGTAATGACGTTGATGTTTTCGGCCTAACCTATGAACACTTTATTCCATTGCAATCAACTGCAGGAGTTATGCTCACAGGTGCATTTACCTATAGTGATCAGCAAAATACGAGTAATGCTTCCAGCACCTCGGTCGATGATTTAGGTCAAGTAACAAACACAGATTCTAAAATGTACTTTGGGCACAACAACTATAACGTTGCCATCAATGCCGATTGGTATATCAATAATGCATGGTCTGTAGGGGCTGCGGCTGAACAGAGTTATACCGAAACTGATTATGACATCAGCGGTACTACTTACGACAACCAGGGTAATAATGACCGAACAGACACTTTGACAGGCATAAACACCCGCTACGTCTGGCGTTTTGCCGATGTATTTTCGGCTAAGTTTTCACTTGATCACTCATATTACAATGGCGAATATGATAACGACTCACAAACCAGCTTTAGTATAGGCATTAACGCCCGCTTCTAAGTCTCATCATATTGAGGTAAAAAAAACCCGCGGAATGTGGTTAGCATTCTGCGGGTTAAAGGTGATATTACTCAAACTAATTACTCATGTTGTAACTGTTCTTGATGCAGATGGCTTAAGTTTTTCATTGCCATAATGATCAGTAATACTGCACTAAAGCCTGCCATAACCAGCGCAATGGCATAAGGTGCTGGTATATCTGTTAGTTGCACCAACGCGGTCAGTAATGACGCACCGCTCATTTGAATACACCCCAGCATAGCGGCTGCTGTGCCTGCTCGTTCACCGAAAGCCGACAACGCCATACTGGTTGCAGGGCCAAGTAAAATAGCAAAACCAATACACAAGATCATCATTGGGGCCATAAAGGCTATCGCGGCTGCTAACCCTTCTTGTGGGCCGAATAAGTACATCCCCGCTTCGAGAAAGGCAGCAACTAACATCAGCGACAATGCCAGCAATACGCCCGGACGATTACCAATGCGCTTTACCAACACCGGAGCAGCAAAACAGGCGGCAATATTGACCGCAGCATTGAGTCCAAATAAACCACTGAAGGTAAGTTCAGATATACCTAAATGACCAATTATCCACACGGGTGAGTACGACACGTAACACAAAATAGACGCCATCGCGATCATGCAGCAACTGGCATAAAACATAAAATGAGGATCGCCAATAACAGGCTTGTAACGGCTCCAACGGTATAAAGGACCTGTGCTGTCGGTATTTAATGGACGCGTTTCCGGAAAACGAAATCCCACTAAAAACAGTACGAAAATGGCATACAAAGCCATAAAAATGAAGGTAGAACGCCAGCCAAACTGTAAGGCCAATAGTCCACCAAATGTGGGGGCCAGTGCAGGAACCACACAAATGGCCCCATTGAGGTAACTGTACATTGACACACTTTGTTTGCGGTCATAGCAATCACGTACCGCACTAAATACCACAATAGAGGTTGAACATGCTGCCAAGCCTTGGAAAACACGCGCAATCTGCAACACTTCAAACTCAACCGCGTAAGCACCTAATAAACTGCTAATGCCATAAAGTACAATACCAAATAACGCGACAGGTTTACGGCCAAAACGATCCGCTAATGGGCCAATTAAAATTTGTCCTACGCCCATAGCAAATAAAAATAACACTAAGGTGGACTGTACTTCACTGTTAGATACGCCGTAATCCAACGCCATTGCAGGCATAGATGGAAGATAAATATCAATCGCTAATGGGCTTAGTAGCACCATAAACATTAATAGTGGCAATAGGTTACGACGCATATTTTCTATCTCTCAAAATTTTAATGCACAAAGGTCACCCTTAATAGGGCGCTATAGTAAGTCAAATGGAGGTATGAACGGAAATGATATAAAATCCAAAGTGAATTTCCATTTGAGAATATCACATGAACTTAGACAACCTCGCTCGAGTCGATCTTAATCTATTAGTCATTCTGCAAGTCTTACTTGAGGAGCAAAGTGTCACCCGGGCAGCCCATCGCTTGCATGTCAGTCAATCGGCTGTTAGTAAAAGCTTAAATCGTTTGCGGGAAACATTAGGCGATCCACTTTTTCAACGTACAGCACACGGCTTAAAACCAACCGCACATGCTGATGCATTAAAGCAACAACTACCATTAGTGTTGCAAAACTTGTATCAACTCACGCAACCGCCAACCTTTCATCCGGCGACCAGTAACCGTCAATTTTCATTCTCGATGGTCGAAAGTGCTTATGAAACCTTAATTCCATATTTTATCGGACCATTATTACAACAGGCACCGTTAATAAAATTGGATTCTTATGTTTGGACTGAAAAATCAATGCAAGATTTACAACAAGGACAAATCGATTTTGGGCTTGCAGGCAGAGACATTCAACCTCATACCGATGTCAATTTTGAACATGTGCCTGAAGGTATTGAATCACAAACTCTATTTAACGATCATCAAGTTTGCTTGGTGCGTAAAGATCACCCTATTTTACAGACTGTCACTGCTGGACACTGGGATCAAGATCACTACCTCAATATGTCTCATGTGCAAGTAAGATGTGAAGGTAACGACTGGTGGGCCTTGGATTACCACTTAGCCAATTTAGGCTTACATCGTAACTTATCAACCACAGTGCCAGACTTTTACGGTGCAGTAAGTGTATGCGTAAACACCGATTTAATTTTCACCTTACCGTCTAGTTTTGCCTATCACGCCCAGAAACTGTACTCACTCGTTTCTATTCCCTTGCCGTTTGAATTTATGCCTATGGCCTATGTGTTTTTATGGCACGAACGAAATAATCAAGAGCCGGGACATCAATGGTTTCGCAATATTATTTTCAGCAGTGTCGAGAAAGCCATTACTCATAATCATATTAGTAAAACTAATCGCTGACATTTCAGCCTTAATTTAACTTTTAAGTCACGAGGCACTAGAATAAAACGAATAAGTAATCGATTACCAAATAAGCAAACCTGATGGGTTATCCGTAGGGTTAATCCCGGAGGAGAGAGGATGTTCAGTTCAATTAACCTACACAATATAATTCAACGCCTCCGGAAAATGCGCCCATATACTGCATTAGCTACGGTTGTCACTGTCTTGGTCGGCGGCTTGCTACTATTACCGTTAATATTACTGTTTGTGTTTGTCGGTTTCATTGGCATGACGCTCTTGCGTCACCAATATATGAAGCATAATCGCTAAACTCAAGCAAGGACAGATATCAACCTCATACTAATATTGAACCAGAAAACCACATCATGTCACGTGACTAGAACCATTAATCACTCGCGTAAATAATTGTTCTGCCCACACTGACTCAGCTATTTTTTATCATGCCTCTATTTATTTTTTCATATTTACAACCTAACTCGCGGCACACTTTATCCCTCGATAACTATTAGAATTTATTCGTGATGGGAGGGCATGTTGATGTTTTAAAATACATTTTGTAGCAGTTTGAGGCCATATTATACAAGGTCGCGCTTACAACGTGCAGTGGTTGTAGATGAATAAGTAATAACGCACTAGCGACAAGCCACCAATGTGCCCTAAGGGTCCAGCTAAACGGGTGCTCTTATTTTTAAGCAAGGGTATTCGTAAGCAAAGATACTTGTAAACCAGGGTCTTTGTTGCAAGGTACTCGCTTAGTTAAAGACTCGGTCTGTAAGACTTGCGCCGCAATTAAAACCTGTTTACCTCGAACATATTTTAACCAGAAAATATCTACAAGCCATAGGGATAGTATTATATTGCGATGTTTTTTTAATCGAATTCCCAGCTTATATACTTGCCACGGTCAATTGAATATGCACAAGTCACACATTGGCTACAAATCTGTATCGAAATTTTTACATACCTCTTTTGATATAGGATAATAAACAGTTACAAAATGTAGGGTTTTATTTTTATAAAAAATATATTAGGGAGCAAAGATGAAAACATTTTATTTCATCGCCATATTTGTATTATTTTCCATGTTAGCGTTCAACGCTAATGCGCAATGGGATGATGATACCGGCTGCATGAGTTGCCATAATGGCATCGAACAATTTTCACAAGTTGACGGCATGGCCGATCTGACTTGTGTTGATTGCCACAATGGTGATGGTATCGCCACCAACATGAAAACCGCTCACACAGATATGTGGGCCAATCCGACAGACTTACGGGTTATTAACGACACCTGTGGCAGTTGTCACCCAGATGAAGTCGACAACGCCAAAACCTCACTCCATGCCACTATGGCCGGAGTAATTTCAGGTACTCGCTACAACTTTGCTAGCCAAGATCGTAATGCGATCCATGCCACTTACGATGTTAAAGCACTGAAAACGGGCCGAGAAGGCACAGTTGAAAGCCTAACCCAGATACCAAGTTATGACCCAACTCAACCAGAATCAAACACCAATTCACCAGGTGATGATTACCTCCGCAACCAGTGTTTACGTTGCCATATTTGGAGCGACGGCCATCAACGCGATGGCGATTACCGCGCGTCTGGCTGTGCAGCATGTCATGTTGAATACAGTAACGATGGCACCTATGAAGGTGGCGATGAGGCCATAGATAAAACTCAAAAAGATCGTCCTCGCAAGCATAAAATGACCAAGAAAATGACCGTAGACCAGTGTCAGCATTGTCATAACCGCGGCGGACGTACTGGCGTAAGCTATAAAGGCATGATGGAATCTGACGGATACGGCACACCGTATACCGAAGACGGTGACAAGCAGGGTAAGCTGCATGGCAAACACTACAACTTCCTTGAAGCTGATTTACACTATGATGCTGGTATGAGTTGTATTGACTGCCACACCAAAAACGAAATGCACGGTGATGGCTACTTATATACCAAAAAAGAGCACGCCTTAGAAATCCGTTGTGTGTCTTGTCATGGTACGCCAACCACCGAAGCCACATTAAAAACCTCACGCGACATGCCATTGAACAACCTCAAACGTGAAGGCAAAACAGTAACCTTAACCACTAAAAACGACGGTAAAAAACTGGATGTTCCTCAACTAAAAGATAAAGAGTTGTCTAAAGAAGGCTATGTTGCGATGGTGAAAATTGCCAGCCACATGGAAAAAATGGAATGTTCTACCTGTCATGCAGCTTGGGCACCGCAATGCTATGGCTGTCATGCTAAGCAAGACATCAGCAAGCCAAATGGCGATTGGCTTAACGGCACGGGTGATGACCCCTCTAAACAAGGTAACAAAGCTAACTTAGCCAAGAATGCCTTCAGCTGGGATGAATCCCGTTCATACGTTCGTTGGGAAATGCCTGCATTAGGGATTAACCATCGCGGAAAAGTGTCTACTTTCGTACCGGGTTGCCAAGTATTTTTGACTCAAGTAGATGGTAAAAAATCGATTGTAAGCAATAAAACTTACACCACCGTCGATGGCACCAGTGGTATTTCACACAACCCGATCCAGCCTCATACCATGAGCAAAAAGTCGCGTACTTGTGAAGAATGTCATACCAACCCGAAAGTATTGGGCCTAGGGAGCGGTGTATACGACATCAACAGAAACTTCCCAGACGGCAAAGCCCCTATCGATTTTGAACTGGAACGTTTTGTTGATGAAAACGGTAAACAACTGCAATCAACTTCACATGAAGGTGCTCGTCCATTTAATAAACAAGAAATGGATCGCATCAGCCGAGTCGGCACTTGTTTAGCGTGTCATGGCAGTGATGAAATCAATGCCACAGGTAAAGCGCCAAACGATGTAACCCATAATAAAGTGATTAGAAAGATGGCCGAAAAAGCCAAATAATCGATCAAAGCATTTTATAAACAAGTCATAACTAAAAGAGTAAACATTATGTTTACCCTTTTTTTTTGGTTATACGCTTAGTTAACAAGAGCAACCGTTACCCAGACCAATAGAGGGTTTCAAACAACTCTTTTTCCCGCGGTCGAAGTTGTATTGACGTGCTATTGCTAATGGATCAGCAAAATAGACATTTAATCCCAAACTTAAAACATTAACCAAGTTTAACGTGACATATTATGTCCAGATATTGCAAACTGTACATTAAGTCATCGTTACTAATTTATAGGTAACGTTTTTAGACACCCATTTTCAGACGAACTGCATTCAGGAGCCACTATGAAATTTAATCAATCATTCCACACTGCCAATTTGAAAAGTCGGTTCACGGCAATGAACCCAATTTTGGCATTACTGATGTTTTTTAGCATCGCATTAACCACGATTGTGCTATTACCCTTTTTATTGTTACTGGGCTTATTAAGCTTTATTACACTACAGCTCTTAGGTAAAAAAATATTGCAGAGAAACCAGCCACACGCTCAACAAGGTGATGTCTACCAAGACAGCGCTGATGTGCAGCGCGAACAAGCTGCTCCTTATGCAGAGATGTTTAACCGATCTAAACCGAATCAAACTCAACACACTGGACGCACATTTGAGCATCAAGCAGATTAACTAACCGTTAGATGTGCTTAGTGATCACCTTACCGATCCTAGACATTAATCCAAATTGATATGGGCTATGTTTATCTAAAATTACCGTCATTAGTCCTCATTACCAGCAAGCTATTAACGCTATCTAAGGTGGTAAAACCTTCAATATTCGCCAAAAATATCGGCTGGTTATGTTTATTTTGATGTAAAACATAAAGTGCTGCTAAACACTAGTCACCTCTTAAGCATTGAATCGCGCCGATCAAACCCCAATGTCATTAGAAGGCGGGCAAATAGAGTAGCAAACGATGCTGCCACATTTGCCAGTAATATAAGCCAAAAATTCGATACTGAGGAGAAGATAAAATGAAACAGACACTCATTTTAGGCGCAAGCGGACAGATCGGTAACATGGCAACAAAGCAGCTATTAGCAGAAGGCCAATCAGTAATAGCGTTAGTGCGAGATAAAAATAAATTGGCTGATATCGCCAGTGATAAGAAGCTACGCATAGTTGAAGTGGATTTAGAACAGGACTTTAGCCAAGCATTTAACGATTGCGATCAGGTCATTTTCAGCGCTGGCTCAGGTGGCAAAACAGGTGCAGACAAAACTATGCTCATTGATTTATGGGCGGCCTGTAAAGCCATTGATTACGCAAAAGCGGCTAATGTGTCACATTTCATTATGGTTAGCTCTATCGGTGCTGACGATCCCGACCAAGGTTCAGAACAAATGAAGCCTTACTTAGTTGCCAAACACATGGCCGACGAACACTTGATCAACAGTGGGCTTAACTACACCATATTTAGACCGGCTTCATTAACCGATGATCGCGCCACAGGTAAAGTGCAAACCCAGCGGCCGAGCAGCAAACAAGAGATGACTATTCACAGAGAAGATGTTGCTCGAGCACTGACTTACGCGGTAGGAAAACCGCAGCTAGGCGGCAAAGTCTTTGAATTATTTAATGGCAGCAAATCCCTCACTGATGTCCTAAATTAATCCATTCAGTAGACATTCGCCTAACAACGCCATAAACACTGAAATAAAACGGCCAGCACAACGCTGGCCGTTTTATTTTTAGTATTTTTTCATAGTCTTAGATACAATAAATTAGCTATATTGCGTGGTTAAGCGCACCACTATTTAACCCTAAAATGTAAGCCTGAAATGTAAGCCTGAAATGACATTTCATCCATCGCACACTGCAGATTACCGAACTGACTGGCGATTATCGAGATATGAAAGAGCCACCATTGTGCAAATGATAGCAACTAATGAGCTAGTTCACTTTTGGACAAAAGTGGGTTTAAGATATGGCCTGAGGCCACCAACGTCGTGGCGCTTCGCCCACACCAGACCAAGAGGAAACCAACGGCAGCTCCCTCTTTACTCTTTTTAAAAGAATTGGCCTAGCCGCCCCGCAATATTTTCCCAATTGACTTAAACAACAGATGCGAAAAGGTCGCCACGGGGATTTATCCAGTTTTTGACTTCATCTGTAACCGTCTTCGGCCCATCTTATAATAAAGAGTGAAAATGCTAACGCTTCCGATGGTACATCCTGTACCGCGAAAGCTAGCGGGCCATCCATGGCCAGCTCACGTCATTTTCTTCAACGGCCTCAAGTTCAGAGGTGAATTTAGGCATTTTCAATCAAGGCATCTAAATCATTTATGGACATAAATCAGTTAGTGCAAAGGGTCTAAAAGTTGATCTCAGGATTAGGAAAAGTATCCTTAAATCTTTGTACGTGCTACATGCTTCCAAAAAAAATCAGCATTACTCTTGGCTTGTTGCTCGGATTCTTCAATGGGGTAGCTAACTCGTTGAAATAGTCTGTTAAGGGTAAGTAATATAACTTTCATCTGCCCTAACAAGTAAAATACATCTCCAATTTCGTGACCATTAGCTTTTACGTCATATACACCGTCTTTATGTGCAAGTAACTTGTTTCGGAGCAACTTAATCCTTGTTGCTTGCCCTGAATTCAGTAGTTCCTCAATATTACCGATGCATTCAAGAAAGTCCTGATCAAATTTAGCTACACGCTTGCTAACAAATTCACTTTGACAACGGGATGCTGACTCGTTGAGTTTTACTACATTTGGCTCAGCAATATAGTAGCTTTTAAGATACTTTGTGTTGAATTTAGTATCTTTATCAGTCAACTGCTCAAGCAGGTTATAAAGGCTTAAATTCGATGACCCTTTCGACGGATCAAATAGCCAAGAATGAACATCAACCATTAAAGATGCATACAAAGTATGTTGCAACGTAAGAATACTTCTCCGGATAGGAGAAGATAAGGAACTTAGGGAGTTGCTCAGATTTATCGATACAGACAGAAGTTCTTTGGGTTCCAAAAGATTTAAGTAGCCAATGGTCGCTGAATCAATTTTCTTCTGAAACCTAGGCAATTGCTGTTTTCTCATTGATTTTCTCTAAATACATAACGCTGTATGGACAGTAATCCACTGCCTATCCCAAAACCAGCCGCTGTGACAAACCGAGCCAGTGAATTCACTAATTAAGTGAGCTACTAATTGCTTGAAGTATGTCAAAGAACACCACCTCTGACTTGTCGACAAGACCTAACAGATAAGGATAAATAAGCAAAAGCAACGCTTGCCAAAAAGAGAAAACACTTAAGATGGTGCCAATTAGCATCATCCAAACACCGCACGCCTCCTCAATTGCTTTACTCTTTACTTTTTGAGCTTCACATTGACTAATGATATCGTTACAAAAAAACAAGCCATCACCGTTTATATCTGAGTCATAAGTGACATAACTTGAAAAAGCTTTCAACAATCGATGTTTTAGTGAAAGTAGCACACCAAATAATCCAATAACGACACCTGCTTTTTTAAGGTATTGGAAACCAAAGGCCTTAGAATCAAGAATGATAGCTGCAACGACTAGAAGTACACTTAACATAAGCAATATTGAAAGTTTCAAAATATTACTTAAAACTCGTGTTGTAAATCTAACGTAGAACGGCAAAATCACATCTTGCTTTCGAGTATTACTTGTCATATTGCCCACTATGTAACACTAGAATGATGAAGCCATAATATTTTTTTTAAGCTCATTAAATACTTTAAAGGATGCAGTACCTAAGAATTTCCGACCATCTTTGAACTCACAAATAAAAGTAGTATCTTTGCTCTTTCCACCTAGTATTAACCCCGCTAACAACCCAACAGGACCAAGCAGAACACTACCCGCAACGCCCCAGCCTGCTGCACCACCGATACTTATAACTGACTCTTCAGATGCCTCTTCCAACCTTTCTATTTCCGAAGGATTTATCTTTTCACGAAAAAATTCACCTTCATTTTTCATTGAGAATTTACCATGCACGTACTGGCTTTCATTTCCTTTTTTAAAATCTCCTGCGTGTATATCAACTCTACCAAGCCCCATATTAACTCCTTTATAAATATAATCTTTGATTGGCTAAAGCATAAGATACTCCGAAAAAGTGTTAATCACAAGCCGCGACACCACCGTAAGTCATTGAACAATATGGCGATATTACTATATCGCGATAGTGTTTACTCTAATGTAAATTCGTTAGTGTCTAATGTTATTTAGCGTTCACATCTAAATTCAGGGTTGATTATAGATGTGGGTAAAGTGGTCACTAGATATGGTGATTTAACATTAGCAGGGGTAGGGCTAATCTAGCTAGGCAAAATGGAGCTGAGCATATGTTCTAAATGATAAAGGGGCAAAACCGAGTTGGTTTTTGACTTAAAAATGTACAAATTCAACTTTAAACTTGAGGGCGTTGAAGAAAAAGCGTGAAGCTCACATGGATGTGAGCTTAGCTTTCGCGGTACAGGATGTACCATCGGAAGCGTTAGCATTTTCGAATAAGGCCGAAGAACACTAAATAAAGTTAAAAGCTGGATCAATCCCCATGGCGACCTTTTCGCTGTTCAGAAAATGTTGCGGGGCGGCTGGGAGTTCCAAGAGGGAATAGCCGTTGATTTCCTCTTGGTCTGGTGTGGGTGAAGCGCCACGACGTTAGTGGCCGCAGGCCATATCTTAAAAACACTTTGGGGCATAAACGTGTCGGTATGTTGACGTTAAAAGGGACAAATTCAACTCTAAACTTGAGGACGTTGAAGACTCTTTATAAAAGAATGCGTGAGCCTGACAGGCCTATCGGAAGCGTTAGCATTTTCACTCTTTACTGCAAGATGGGCCGAAGCAGGATTAAAACGAAGATAAATGCTGGATCAATCCCCATGGCGACCTTTTCGCATCTGTTGTTTAAGTCAATCGGGAAAATGTTGCAGGGCGGCTGGCCAATTCTTTTATGAAGATTAGAGAGGGAACAGCCGTTAGTGGCCGTAGGCAATAAAGAATAAACAGGCAAATGATGTTGATCATTCATTATGCCACGGCAAATGTTACCAACTGAGCGAATATATGACCGGCAGTAATAGCGATAAACTCAGCCAGACAATGATCGTTAGGGGAACGCCCACACGGACAAAATCGATAAACTTATAACCACCCGCATGCATTACCAGCAGGTTAGTCTTATACGCCATGGGGGTGGCGTAACTCATATTGGCGCCAAACAGCACAGCAATAACAAAGGGTTCGGGATCAACCTGCAGTTGCTGCGCGATGCTGATAGCAATGGGAGTACCAATGACTGCCGCAGCATTATTGGAAACAATATTGGTCATAATTGCCATTAACAACATCAGTCCAGACACAATAACCGCCGAAGAAGCCCCCGCCGTTAAGGCCACAAAGACTTGGGCCAAATACTCTGCACCGCCGGTTTTCAATAATGCAGCCCCCATCGCCAAACTCGCCGCGACAATCAGAATAACCTGGGTGCTCAGCGCCATGGAAGCATGCTGCCAGGTTAAGCAGCGGGTGATCAGCATCAGTAATACACCACCGACTGCGCTGATCGCAATGGGAACGCCCCCAAATGCCGACACAAGAATAATCCCAGCCATGATCAGCAGAGCCGTTAGCGCTTTATCGGTGTGCGGCAGGTCTGCGGTCGCATCGAGAACCAATAGCTCACCCGCTCGTTTGATTTCACCTATGGTATCTTGATTACCCTGCACCAGCAGAACATCACCGATGCGCAGGCGAGCCTGGGCTATTTTTTCGCGCAGCGTCTCGACTGAGCTTTCCCCCCGATGTATTGCCAGGACCATTAACTGATAGCGATTATAAAAGTTAACTTGCCTTAAGGTCATGCCAAGCAGAGGAGAACCTTGCATGACAACTATTTCGGCGATCTGCTGTCCCTCACCGGATAATGGATGCTCTTCATCCACCGGGTTATCGCCGACATAGAGCATGGCCTCCAGAGCACTTTCCAGCTCCTTAAGATTGTCCGGCGTTTCATTGACCATCAACCTGTCCCCTGCCTGAATTTGCGCATCCGGCAAGGGGACAATATAGGTTCCGCTACCCCGCATGATGCGTGATACTTCCAGCAACCCTGAGGTCTTTTCGGTCAGCTCTGTCAATGTCTTGCCGACGGAAAAACCGTCTTCCAATATCACCAGTTGGGCGGAAAATATTCTTGGAGAGGTATCGCTGAGTATGGCCTTACGTGCAGGCAGTAGGCGTGGTGCAATCAACCATAGATAAACAATGGCAATGCCGGCAACGATTGCTGCTGGTACAAAAAAATCAAACATCTGCAGTCTTCTCAGGCCCATATCAGCAGCCACCGAGACCACTAACAAATTCGTCGAGGTACCTATACTGGTACTCATGCCGCCCACCAGCGTCGCAAACCCCATTGGCATTAACACCCCCGAAGCAGGCGCTCCGGTTCGCAGCGAGACACTGATCAGAATAGGAAGCAGCAGCACGACTATCGGCACATTATTGACAAATGCACTGAGAAAAGCGCCAATCAGCAGGGTCAGCAACATACTCAATACAGGGCTTACTCGCCATAAACGCGCTAGAATTCGGCCAAGAGGCACCAGGGCTCCCGTGCGCACCAAGCCGTTTCCGGCAATCATCAATGCACACACAGCCACCAGCGCTTCATGGCCAAAACCACTGAAAAATTGCAGCGCCTCAAGATGTTGCCCCTGGGCGTTGATGTAAGGAAAAACAGTAAAACCTATGCTCAGCACTGCCAGAATAAACAGACTCGACGTCTCAATGGCAATAGATTCTCTGGTAAACAGAAACAGAGCAAGCAAGACAAGCAATAGCACTGCAAGTGCATGCACATCAGGAAGCGGTGGCAAAGTCATGATATTCATTGCTGGCACCTGTCAGTTAACCTTTTTTATTTGCATATGCATGGTAAAGCAGAGGCTTGCTCTGAAGATCTTTTCTACGACGCTCTTCAGTGCAGGTTGGCGTTTGTTTGTTGACCCTATATCACCTAAATATTAGGCTTTTTTTCTAATAAAGCTAATTGAAGAGAAACAAATCAGCAAGTTATGGGTTATGTCTTATTGTATAACCCACAGGCAAGCATGAAATTGAAGATTCAGCGGCCTAACATTGTCATTTAACGCCATGTCAAAATTGAATTGTTTTCCTGACGAAACACAAGCTGTAGCCATGTCGCAGTAATGTCATCATCCAGTAAGAGGTATTTTTTGTTTGATTTGCAAGACTTATGCTGGATATTGTTACTAGTCATATGATTTTTATAGCGCCATAAAAAACCATAGAACAACAATTAATAACCATTATTTTCAATATCTTAATCTTAAACAGCGATTTTTACATCTTGCATCTGGCTCAGGATCACATTTATATCTCACCAATTAGCATTACTACCTCCAAAGGATTAGCATTAGATAAATTTCATATATTCAGGGCGGCTTTATGACGATTTGTAAAACAATGTTGGTCTTATCCTCAATTTTTTGGCTTGGGGCTTGTGGGAGTGATAGTGATAGTACTGTCACGGCGCCGGAACAGGTATTGCCTCAGGGGCAGTTCTCTCTAGCCATTTCCGACTCGCCTATGGCTGGCGTTACCCATGTGGGCATGGTCATGGGGGAACTGGTCATGACAGATGCCGCGGGCGACATCCATAGGCATGACTTACAGGATATGGCATTTAACCTACTCGATTTCCAGGGGATGGACAGTCATCTTATGGTCGATAGCATCGACTTGCCCCCAGGGCAGTATCATGATGCCTATGTCACCACCCAGCAAGGCGATGGCAATGACGGCTGCTATGTTGAAGATGGCCAGGGTCGCCACGGTTTGCATATTACCAATGGACAGCTGCCCGTTTCGGATTTTGAGGTCGTCGCTGACCAGCATCTTGCCATCACCATGGAAATTGATTTGTATCGTGGCTTGTCTAACGAGCAGGGGCAATACCTTTTAAATCATGAAGCCATGTGGTCTGTCGATAATAGTCATATGGGTCACTTGCTAGGTGAGGTCGACCCCCAGTGGATTGCCGATTGCGAAACAACTCACTCCGATCTGGCTTCGGCGGGAGGGCAATTTAGCCATATGGCCTACCTGTACCCCGAAGAGGTCACCGATATTAACCAAATGGCAGATATGGGAACCAATCCACCAGCGGGTTTCATCCCCCCTACGGCAGTCAGTCCTATGATGCAGGATACCGACGGCAACTGGCACTTTGCCATGGGCTACTTGCCAGCCGGAAACTATCGGGTCGGCTATAGCTGTTTAGGCCATGTAGATGATCCAATCACCGATGAGATCACTAGTGGTCCATTTGTTATGTTTAAAGATTCAGGTTCAATTACCATAGAAGCAGGTACACAGGGTGGCCAGCAGACGGTACATGAGTGCGGTAATGGCAATGGTGGTCATCACGGCGGCATGGGTATGGGTATGGGCGGCTAGCGATAATAGTCAGGCTCACATTCAATTTGGGAGCCTTCACGCCTAAAAGCATGGTGAACTAAGTTAACGGTAATGATGATTGAGTTGAAGTATGAGCAGATACCTCGTTAATCATTGTTATCGTTGCGTTGAGGTAGAGCCGCAGCTCTTCACATAAAAGTGGCAATCGGTTTTTCTCTCTAACACACAATGGCCGTTTTGAGTCAGCAAATATCCACTGACGGGTAGATGGACAGGAATGAGCTAGGGTTTTTACTCCATTATCTACGTTCAAATAACAACAAGTAATGTATTACTTGTCATTACAACACCACGATTTAGGATCTAATGCTTATCTAAATGTCTATTATTAAGGGTACAGATCATTTTAAAACATAGTCTTAGTTTCGCTCAGCAACGACACCGCCAAACAATTTTCTGAACCCAAATCTCATTGTATTGAATAATTAATCTTTGCGGTCCTTGGTAAATTTTGGGATAAAAACATTCTATCTTAATGACTTTAATAACAATAAAAAAGTATCAACATACCGTCTGGCATATAACGCTAAGCAATTGACGCGTTCCAAAATATTGACGCTTGTAAACTGAACAATACTCGATAAAGTTAGCTAACGTTTAAGACAAGAGATTGTTTTTTCACGACAACGCCATCCCTCCAATGAATAAGAAGGTCCACCATGAAAACAGTAAAAACACTGATTGCGCTCTCCCTATCGGGCTTGCTTGTCGCCTGTGGTGGTGGTGACGACGACACTTCCTCGCCGCAAATGGGAGAGTTTAGCTTAGGCGTGTCAGATAACCCGAGTGACGCAAAAAACGTGACTATCGCTTTTAAGCAAGTCGTATTGAAAAATGATACGGGCAGCATTTCATTTGACGTGTCTGACGACGGCGATTTAAAACAAGTCAATTTACTCGAATATCAAGGTACAGCTGTTGAAACTTTAGTGAGCGGTCAAAGTATCCCCGTTGGCGAATACCAAATGTGTATTTACATGCAAAGAAGTGAAACGCCAAATGCCGAGAGCTCTTTTGTTAAAACCATAGATGATAATCTCTATGGACTGACAACCAACAGCAATGGCTCTTGTGGCGGTGTTGGCGCAGACGATGCTGATACTGGCCGTTTATTTTTCAATAAAACATTTACTATCGCAGCCGGTACAAACAGCTTTGTCGCCGAATTTGACCTAAACAGTGGCTTACAAGACCCCCACGGCAATAAAGACTACTGGACCTTAAAACCAACATCAGTTCAGTTACATAACAATGCTGAAGTCGGAGCCATTAAAGGCAATATTCCCTCAGAGCTCGAGACACTATGTGGAACAGCAGCAGGTGGCAGCCTCTTTAGTCATGCTGTCTATCTTTACTCAGATGCAACAGCACTCGACAATATGAGCGATTTCAGAAGTGATGCCGTTGTGGCACCACAAATTGCGCCAATTGCTTCTGCTAGAGTCAACGATATTATCGATCAGAACGGTGAAGTCATTGGCCAAGGCTATGAATTTGGTTTCGTCGTTGCAGGCAACTACAGTGTGGGTTACACCTGTGTAGCCCAAAATGACGATCCTGATCTCAATAACAACCCTGATGATTTAGAGCTACCTTTCTTTATCCATGCGGATAAACAAACAGTGACAGTGACCAATGGCACTGTGGCTAATGGTGATTTTGCTAACACGCTTAATCCATAGTCTTGAGCCATAGTCTTAAGCCATAGACTTAAACCATAGTCTTGAGCAACTCGCTTAACACCAAATAAAGCTGACTTATAAAAAAGCATCCGTAATGGATGCTTTTTTTTATGACTCGGCTCATTCATTTAACCGTAAAAAACCATTAACACCCAGTAAGATCTGCAGCCATTAAGTAGAAAAGATACTTTACAAAAATAGGCCATCAATGGCTATAACATTCGCGGTTGTAGTGATAACCCCTAAATAAACCTACCTTATTCCTTAACGATCCAACCCAATATGGGCATAAACATATTAATAAATCCAACCCGATTACTGGACAACATTGAGCTAACGATTTAATCCTAACGTAACCTCAGCAGAGGTTAAGGGATGGGATAAGTTAGCCAAGATCAGAATGTTTGGTCTATTTCATATCAAACTTGTTACTTTTTTGCTCTTTTTTTGCGATTAGTCTTGCTAATAATGCCCATTGACGCATCAATAGCTAGCTTATTGCCAATCAACATCGCCATCTAAATAAGCGCCTGTTTAATAACGTTTTATTATCTAGATCTGAGGTTCGTTGAGGCGGTGATATCGACTAAAGCTATGGTATGCAGTTATTTAAATCGTGCAAATTCGTTGGTGCGATCCGGG
The DNA here is from genome assembly GCF_040310185.1 of Shewanella sp. T24-MNA-CIBAN-0130. Taxonomy (NCBI): domain Bacteria; kingdom Pseudomonadati; phylum Pseudomonadota; class Gammaproteobacteria; order Alteromonadales; family Shewanellaceae; genus Shewanella; species Shewanella sp. T24-MNA-CIBAN-0130. The sequence continues at coordinate 103,940 of NZ_JBEOPP010000002.1, forward strand.
TTTAGTAAGGACTCTATTGCAATAACGATCTATTGAATAAATGTCACTTTATCCCTTTAAGTCGGGTGTCGGCGAAATGCCACGACCGTAAGGTCACACGCTCTTATTTGGAAACAAAACATGACTTATTCGAGTAAGTGTTTGGCTTGTTTCAGCGCGATCATTTCATCTTCACTTGGGTTAAGTGCGATCACACTGTCGATTTGCATTGCTAATGATTGCCACAATGGTTCGATTACTTGTAAGTGATCGTCATTGGCGTGTACCTTAGCTAATGTGAGTAAATACGCTGCTTGCACCACATCGATACGGCCTAGAATACCGTCGGCTAACGCCACGCTTAGCTCTATCATTGCGCTAACATTGTGACCGTACTTTATAGCTTGATGTAAGTAATGCTCGGCTTTAGTGCGCTGTTGTTGGCTGGCATTGTCGTCATGCAAAATATCACTGCCGCAATATAACATTGCATCGACTTGACCTTGCTCGGCAGCTTCGCTCATCCATTGCTGACTCGCAGCCAAGTCTATTTGGCAGCCCAAACCTTCGCTCAGCATCAGGGCTAAATGATATTGTGCATTCGGATAGCCTGCTTGGGCTGCTTTATTAATCCATACAAATGCTTGTTCAAACTGCTGAGCTTGATAAAACAACACCCCAAGATTAGACATAGCCTCGGCATTTTCCGCATTGGCAGCAAGGGTCAATAAACGCTCGGCTTGAGTTAGGTCGACGGTAAATTGATTACTGCCGATAAGGTAGAAAAACCCCAGTAATGCTTGTGCTTCAACAATGTCTTTTCCGGCAGCTTTAGCAATAAGTTGCTCACCTTCGATTGGATTTGGATCGCTGCAATAGCCATGCAATAAGCTCACACCGTGCTCAAATAATGCCGCTTGATGTTGAGTGGATGCAACACGAAACCAATGTGCCGCTTGTGCAAATGCCTCTGCTGATGTTTGTTCAACGGATGCCGACGTCGCCGCGCTTTCTGTCGCGGATGTGTCAATGGTTTGCGCCAACGCGCGCTCCTGCTCTTGTAACATTAACCCTTTGGCTTTGAGTGACATTGCCACTAAATACTGTGCTTCAGGATCATTCTTCATCACTGCGCGATAACATAAATCGCGGCCAGCGTATGAATCAAATGCTTCAAATTGGTAGCGGGGTGCAGTGCCTCGATGTAAAGAGGGGTATAGCTTTACAATTAACTGCAAAATATGACGAATCGACTTTTCTGCGATGCTAATGAGCTGAATTTGGGTTAAATGATATTTTTCAGGATGGGCACCACGATTACCGTCACTGCGCAGGCGATGTAACGCCCGCACGGCAGCAACATCAATCACGCGCAGCTGATTTAACTGTTCGATGCGATCATATAAGTTGGCAGAGGTAAATGTTACATCATGCTTCTGAGCTAATTGAGCGGCTAACTTATGGGTAAAGCTTCTAATATAAACTAACGCTTGGGTTGGAATGTCGCGTACATAGCTTTTGGCTAAACGGTAATCATTGCCCAACTCAATAGAGAAACCATCAATAAACTCAATATCATTTAACAATGGTCTCTCCTTTTTGAGTATCTATAACATCTTTATCCTTCAGAGTTGTCAGCATCCGGTGTTTTACGATTGATCATATACAATCTAAACAAAGCAATATTAACGAACAAACCTAAGAACGAAAAAGTGGTTTCAACGACCAGTTGTAGCGGAAAGCCAACTTGCATCGCGAATTGTGAAAACATACCGCCTAATAGAGACAATGGCACGTATAGCATTAATACCGCAATGGTTTTAATGGTGATAGGGCCACTAAATTTAAAGCTGCTCTTAATCGCTTCAAATGGCGTTAAACGCTCAACCACCACCATAAAATTGACATAGGCTAGGCGAGAGAATAAGTACAAGCTCACTATTAAGCCAATTAACCACAGTGGCCCAAACGCCGCAAAAATCATTACTGGCGCTAAAATCGCTAAACCAGAAAATACCCCAGCCAGTAATAGCGGTGGTACAAACGGAAAGCTGGCTTTTAGTATTTGTGCCGGCGCAAGATCGTGGCCTTGAGAGCGTAACTCTAAATATAAGGTTAAGGCGGCAATTAAAAATGAAAACACCAACAATAGCACCATCATTGCAGCAGCATGAATAGCACCAAATTGCGGGTTTTCAACATCCGCTTGGATCATTTCATTACCCAGCCAAAGTTGAATCGCGACTTGGATTAACAAAAATGGCAAAGTCAGTACGGCAAGCTGACGGATGTGGTTTCGAAAAAAGTTAAATGCTTCAGCCATAATTGCAAACAATGACATGTGGGTTCCAGTAATCTATTAACGACGAATATGGCGCTTAGGATACCCAAAAAAAACGTATTTTGCACAAATCAAATTATTAAAAGATGCGATCATTTGTCGCATTTATGTAAATTAGGCTAAAATAGCATCTAAGTTTTGACATTTAGCCACATAAAAGGATACCCATTATGAAATTGGCATTATCATTAGCGATACTTTTTAGCGCCTTTATATTCTCAGCTCCAGCATCGGCGGGCTGGTTAGATAACGTGACTGAAATAACCAAAAAACCGGCAGCAGAACAAGCTAAAACAATTGACCAATCCCAAGCAACTGAGCAATCAAGTGTTTTAGTGGCTAGCGTTATGTCACAACTGGGGTTAACTCAACCCCAAGCAGAAGGCGGATTAGGGTCACTACTTAGCTTGGCCCAAAGTAATTTAGGTGCAAATGATTTCAGTCAATTAAGCGACAGCATCCCTAATACAGACGGTCTACTTGCTGCGGTACCTGCGTTAGCATCAGACAGTGGTATGTCAGGATTATTATCAAAAACGGGTGATTTAGGCACTGCGTTACAAGGTAGCGCAATGGTATATGATGCTTTTGACAAACTAGGTATCTCAAAAGAATATATTACACCTATGGTGAATATCGCTAAAAACTATCTACAGCAAAGTGGCGGTGACGGCACGGTTGATTTATTAATCAAAGGCCTAGGCTCAGTTTTATAATCAGCCTTAAGACGGTCTGACAATCATAGTGAACTTACGTTAACATTATTTAATCCCATGCTATTCGCTTGGGATTATCATTTTTGCTAGCATCGGTATGTCTAATGTCATTATAACGGAGTGATTATGATCGCTAAACTCAAGCAGTTTCTCCAATCGCATGCTCAAGAAAGTAGCCCTGAAGATAAACAGAAAAACCTCAACCTCGCGGCGGCAACCCTATTACAAGAGGTTGTGTATGCCGATGAAAATTTGGCCGCAGCTGAAGCAGCTTTACTGCCAGAAATGCTCATCAACACTTTAGGCATTAGCTCAGAAGAAGCGATAATCCTGATAGACGAGGCGAAACAAAGCCGTAAAGACGCCACATCATTATTTGAATTCACCGCCGAAATCAATGCTCAATTTAGTATTAATGATAAACAAAAATTACTGCTGTCAATGTGGCAATTAGCCTATTCCGACGGTGAACTGTCTCAATATGAAGACCAGATTATTCGTCGTACGGCAGAGTTACTACACTTAAAACACAGCGAACTGATTCAAATGCGTAATATTGCCATGGAAACTCGCTAAATAAAGCCCATTATCCTTAGTGATTACTCACTAAATACTTACGTGTAAGATGTGCTTTTTGCCACCACATAAAAGGGGCAACAACAATAACCATTACAATGGCATAAATCATATTGCTTCCAAGAGCAATACCTAAACCGATACAAAATAAGCAACCCGCAACCACCAAAGGTAAGTAGCGTTTGCTGAGTAACTTAGCAGCAGACAACATGGCCAACAGGTAAATAATCACAAAAACCCCATTGCTCCAAGCGATTAAATCTTCTAGTTCGTGAGCGCCATAAAAGGTGACAACAATGACCACTGCCATCGAGCCTAAAATAGCAAACAAGGCTCTAAAAGGCACGCCATGTGGATTTAACTTATCAAAATAGCGTGGCACTATGCCTTCTTTACTAAAGCTCCACAACAAACGCGCAGCGCTGGCAGCATACACATTCACTGTCGCTAACCCGCTAGCAATACCTAATAATCCGATAATGTAGCCACCATAGCCGCTCAATACGGTGTTTGAGAGTAAGTAATCAAACGCCGATATCATCGCTAAGCCGTCACCCTCTGTTGGCACCATAAGCAATAAAAAAGTACAGGCCAAATAAATAATCCCCACTAATACCGTCCCCATCATCATCGCAGGCAATAAGTCTTTATCGGGTTGGCGGAAATCGCCCGCAAGATGGGTCATGGCTTCAATACCTAAAAAGCTCCAAAAACCAATGCCCATGGCGAGCATAACCCCACTAAACTGCGGGTGGCTGGTATGAGCGAAGGTTTGTAGTTGATCAACATTTAACCCGCTAGCACCAAATAATATCGCTACTACCGTAACTATCAGCAACGTGAGGGCAAATTGTAATTTAGCCGACACCTGAATGCCTTTAATATTGAGCAGCAATAACACAACCACAATCAGCAATTCAGCCACTAACTGGCCAATCCCAGATATCGACACCAGTGCATCTAAAAATTGAAAGGTCATTAAAATGGCTGCTGGCGCGCCAATGGGGATGACTAACAAAAAGATTAACCCAATTGTTCGGCCTGCTGTGGCACCAAAGGCTTTTTCAATGAAGTAAGCCGGGCCAGCGGCGTGAGGGAAACGACTCGCTAACAAACCAAACACTAATGCCACCGGGATAATCGCAACCGTCAATAATAACCATGCCAATAACGAACCTGAGCCGGCTACCTCTATGGTCATTTGCGGTAAAATAAAGACCCCCGTGCCTAACAATGTGGTGGCCATTAAGCCTGCGCCTTGCCAGCGTCCGATTGTTGCTGTTATTTGATTCATTATTTTAATCTTGTGAGATATATGGCGACATTATAAGGGCAAACAGGTAAACATGATGCGGATTAATTCGCGGCTATCAAGTTTTGCTTAGGGCGTTACAAAAAAAACGGGTGTCAGCATACTTTTTAAATTCAACACAGTGGTGACCATGGTACTGAATCAATTAATATTTTAACCGCCACAACGCAAATGGTTACCGGCCAAAATATTACGATTTAAATGAATTGATGAGCCTATATGCATCCCCATTCAATACAGTAACAGTATCAAATTCGGCAGGTTATTCCTCCTAAAGCTGACATTATTACAGGATTTTGAACCACTTTAGTTAACATCCTTTTTAGCCTCGAATGCTCATTATCGACCGCATAGCATCGAGCCGTTCACTCACTCCCTTGGGGCGATGGGGCAATTTATCGACTCTCTGTAAATAATACAGCGGAAGCCATCTTCTGAAGGATTTTGTCGTTATTTTTATTATTGTTATTATTGTTCTTATTATTGTTGTTTTTATTGTTTTGATACCTTATCAAAATCATCTAAGCAACCTTATCGCAACAAAAATAATACAAGCATGAATACCGCAGTTGCTTGCTTATAACCACAAGCTTTATTTCGCAGATTTCCGATAAAAATTTGCGCTAAATCTTAGATATATAGCGAACTTGACGTTACACTAATATTTGTTTATTTATCTTTGATATGAGCCAATATGCAACAACAGACCAGCGCCGATATGAATTTGTTATGGGGTCAATTGATCTTGGAAGAACTTGCACGCTTAGGGGTTAAGCATGTCTGTATGGCGCCAGGTTCTCGCTCAACTCCGCTAACATTGGCTGCTGCTAGTCAAACCAAGCTTACGCGTCACATTCATTTTGACGAACGAGGCTTAGGTTTTATGGCACTTGGACTGGCAAAGGCCAGCAATGCCCCTGTCGCTATCATAACCACCTCAGGTACCGCAGTGGCCAATCTTTATCCAGCGATTGTTGAGGCATGGTTAACCCATGTACCACTGATTATTTTGTCTGGCGACAGACCGCCTGAGCTGATTGATTGCGGCGCCAATCAAGCCATTATTCAGCCGGCTATATTTGCTCAATACGCCAAACAAGTTAACTTACCAACGCCTGATCTTGGTTATCCGGCTAATGCATTATTAAGTACAATTGATCATGCGGTAGCGAACCAGCATCAACCTGTGCATATAAACTGCATGTACCGCGAGCCTCTATACCCAGCAGAATTGGTGACATTAGCCCATGTAAAGAAAACGGCTAGTATTATAACATCAACGTATCTTGCGCCATTAAACCAATGGTTTGAAAACACTAAGCCATTAACTCGTTATGCTCGACTAACGAGTGCAGACTTACCGACAACAGACACCTTAATGCGCTTTGTTCATGGTAAGGGCGTGATAGTGGTTGGCACCTTAGCCCCTGAAGATAATCCACAGCAAATCGTCGCGTTAGCGCAAAAATTAGGCTGGCCGGTTTTAGTCGATGCACAATCACAGTTACGTCAACATCCTGGGGTAATAGGCCACGTTGACCAACTGTTATTAAACCCTAAAGCCAACAAAAAACTTGAACAAGCTGAGCGGATACTCGTCTTTGGTGGCCGTTTTGTTTCCAAACGTTTAACTCAATATATTGCCCAGCAAACTTGGCATAGCTACTGGCATGTGGGTCAATACGGCGATCGTTTAGATCCGACCCATCAATCTAAAGAATTTTACCAGGCAAGCGTTCAAGCGGTATGCCAATTACCTTGGCCGCGATCATCACAAGCCAACTGGGCATTACAATTATTACCGCTAAATGAATCATTGGAATCACTGTTTAAACAACAGATCGACAATAAAACCTTTGGTGAAGCGCAAGTCGTACGCGCCATTGCATTGGCTCAAACGGATCAACATATACTGTTTATCGGTAATAGTTTACCTATCAGGCTCTACGATATGTATGCGCCAATTGCGACCAACACACCAGCCATTTATACCAACCGTGGCGCCTCTGGCATCGATGGGTTAATTGCAACAGCTTGTGGCGTTGCCGCAGACAAAAATGCACCGACCACTCTGGTTATGGGCGACTTATCCTGTTTACATGATTTAAATTCACTGGCACTGTTAACACAAATGACCCATCCATTTGTGCTGGTTATTATCAATAATGATGGCGGTAATATCTTTAATTTATTGCCCGTACCAAATGAGGAACTTCGCAATGACTTTTATCGGTTAAGCCATGGTTTAGAGTTTGGCTATGGTGCGGCTATGTTTGGTTTGGCCTATCGGCAAGCCGATGACATTGAATCGTTTAATCAAGCTTATCAAGAAGCCTTTGAGTTCAATTGTGCCTCAGTCATTGAAATCAATGTCAGCCCTACTCAAGCCAGCGATCAAATCGCTCAAATCAGCCAATGGGTGAAACAACATTAATGGTTATAATCAGTCGTTTTGGCCAACCACACTTACCTGCATTGTTAATGCTACATGGCTTCCTTGGCAGTAAAGACGACTGGTCTATTTTAATGCCCCGTTTAAGCCAATATTTCCATTGTATTTGTATTGATTTACCTGGGCATGGCGGTAACGAAGACACCTTAACCTCACCGGGTTTACACCAAGCTGCAGAGCTGATTGTCAGTAAAATGCACCGCATGGGTTATCAACAGTTTCATTTGTTGGGCTACTCTCTTGGGGGTCGGATAGCGCTGCATATTGCAGCTGATTTTGCCGATTCGCTACTGAGTTTAACACTCGAATCAGCCCATCCTGGGTTACAAGATGCTCAGCAACAAGCCTCCCGAGCTAAAAGCGATCGCCTCTGGGCTAACAAACTCCAGCATTTAGCCCTAGCGGATTTTCTGGCACTTTGGTACCAGCAAGCGGTATTTAGCGACTTGAGCGAACATCAAAAGCAGCAACTTATTTCAATACGCCGTATTAACGATCCGCAACGCTTAGCCAATTGTTACATGACAACCTCACTGAGCTTGCAACAAGACTGTCGAAATGTACTTGAGCGGCTCAACTGCCCATGCCATTTTATATATGGTGTTGATGATAAAAAGTTTGCTCAAGTGGCTATAGATTGGCAGGCGGCACTTGCAGGTTCAGTCAATTTACAATTACACCCATTACATGCTGCAGGACATAATATTCACAGCCTGCATCCTCAATTGTTTATCGATACCCTACTGACGTTATTGTGCTTAGATCCGCTAATGGGTTCAAAGGAGTAACAATGTCATCATCAGACGACTTAACGATAACCAGTTGCACCCTGTATCAATATCAAATTGAACTCAATCCGAGCTTACCCGTGGGTATACAACGAATTGATTTTCGCAAAGGATTAGTACTTGATATCCAACTTAATAATCAACAAACGGCTTGGGCTGAAATAGCGCCATTGTCAGGCTTGGACATTGATAGCCAGATGATAACGGGGTTTAGCCAAGAATCGCTTGATGAAGTGAAATCAAAACTGCAGCAGATATTACCCTCTTTGATAGATCAACCCTTAGTGGTATTAAATGCCATTGCCCAGCAGATATCGCTGCCATCATTGGCATTCTCATTAAGCTTATTGCATGCAAAATCAACCCATTGCCTGCCTATTATTATCGAAAATACACCGATTCAATCAGCAGTGGTGCCGTTACTTTATGATGGTATGTCGACAGCCATTATCACCCAAAAGCTACTGACACAAGCCAGCATAAACAGTGTTAAAATTAAAGTCGCTCAGACTAGCATGGCAAGCGAGATCCAATTTATTTATCAAGTACTGGCCATTGCACCACATGTCACATTACGTTTAGATGCCAATCGTGGTTTTAGCCTTGAACAGGCTATCGATTTTTTAGCGTGTTTACCAAAACACAAAATTGAATACATTGAAGAACCCTGCATTAACCCAAATGATAATCCGCAAATATACCGCCAACTAGGCATTAACTACGCGTTAGATGAATCACTCAACTTGCCTCAATTTGATCTCGATTTAGCCTTACAGCAACCCGGTTTGGGGGCCTTAATCATCAAACCTATGTTATTGGGTTCGCTGGAAAAATTGCAAAGTATGATCAGCCGAGCTCATCTCGAGGGAGTGCGTTGTATATTAAGCTCAAGCTTAGAAGCTGATATGGGCATTAACGACTTACGCTTAGTAAGCCAAGCATTAACCCCTGATGAATCGCCAGGCCTTGATACATTAAGCGCCTTTACTCAGCCAGTACTGTTAGCAACCTCAGGCTTATCGCCACAACTAAACCATCAGGTATTACAGCAACTCACTCATATTGGCCCAACACGTGATCCGAACAAGGTAGGTTAATAATGATGTCACCTTTGCATCAAGCAGCATTAACAACCCCAGATGCCATTGCGATTGAGACCTCGCATGATGGCGTAAACACCAGCACCAATTCTCATGTTAATTCTCGAATAAACTATGCTCGCTTAAGTGGTTTAGTCCGCCATGTAGTGCAACAGCTGCAATCTCAAGGCGTCAAGCATGGCGACATTGTGGCTTGTGTATCACATAATAATATTGAAATGATTTGCCTATATTGGGCTTGCGTTGATGCGGGATGGATATTTTTACCTCTGTCGCCTCGATTTGCCGATGTACAGATTAATCAGCTTATCAAACGCTTTGCTCTTCAATGGCTCTGGACCGATACCCCAAGCAAAAAAACGACCATTAAGATTAACCATTGGCTCGATATTGATTTACCTCAGAATGTACCTCAAGCAGCCAGCAGTGTTACAAAGATACCAGCGCATCAAGCTTCAAACATTATTCTCACCTCAGGCTCAAGTGGTACACCCAAAGCCGCAATGCATTGTTTAATTAACCATGTGAGCAGCGCCAAAGGGGCCGCAACCTCGATCCCTTTAACAACAACCGATGCTTGGCTATTATCGTTACCACTGTTTCATATTGGTGGGTTAGCCATTATTCATCGTTGTACCCTCGCGGGCGCCTGCATTGTATTGCGAAATCCTTCACAGTCACTGGCCGAACAGCTGCGAGGCAGTTCTATTACCCATGTGTCATTAGTGCCCACCCAAGCAATACAGATACTGCAGCAACAACCTGAAGCATTTAGCCATATTTCCGCGTTACTGTTAGGCGGCGGGGTCATAGAGTCTGCACTGATTGAGGAATTACAACACCTGCACATTAACGCTTACACCAGCTATGGTATGACAGAGATGAGCTCGCAAATCACCACAGCTAAAGCGAATTTATCCGGCCATCATGGTCGCCCTTTACCGTCAAGACAGCTTAGCCTAAAAGAGGGAGTGATTTGGGTTAAAGGTGACTGTTTATTTTTAGGCTATTTAACCGAAAATGGCTTAACACTTCCCGTAGATGAGCAAGGGTGGTTTTGTACCCATGATAAGGGCCAATTAGATTCCGAGGGTCAGCTGAGTATTTTAGGTCGAGTAGATAACATGTTTATTTGTGGTGGTGAAAATATTCATCCAGAACAACTTGAGGCGGTGTTATTAAGCCATCCTAATGTTGCCCAAGCCATTGTATTTCCGATAGACGATGCAACGTTTGGCCACTTACCTGCCGCCATTATTGATTATTGTGCAGTAGACAACAGTCATGGCGTTGATGCAGGGCATATTGCAGCCTTTGATGCTAAAAACATTGAAGTTGAAGCGATTGATATAGACGCCATTAATTTACAGCTGAGTCAGTTAGTTGAGTCAACGCTGGCACGCTTCAAGCGGCCTAGACAGTTTTTTATGTGGCCAAAAGAGGTTATCTCTGGTGGTTTAAAAGTGCCAAGAAAAAGTATTATTAGCGCGATTCTAACTCAGATAGCCGCTTCAAAAAAAGCGCAATAAATGGGGTTATTGATTGCTCAGCGACGATTGAACAACCCTTGCATCGGTCACTTTTGAATAGACTAAATTAAATTAGATTAGATTGGATTAGATTAGAGTAGATTGGAGTAGATTTAATTGACACAGATAAAGCTTCGCAAACAAAACGTCACTTTTTAGTCATAAAAAAACCTGCCGTTGCAGGTTTTAATTTATCAAAATCGAATAGGCTAGATCTTACGCTATACACGATTTAAGTTTGTTCATAGCATTCTTTTCTAACTGCCGAATACGTTCCGCAGAGACTTGGTAAGTCGATGCCAGTTCTTGCAAAGTCACTTTATGATCATCTAACCAACGCGCACGTAATATATGCTGACTACGTTCATCTAAGGTTTTGATTGCTGATAATAAACGTGTTTGAGAATCGGCTTCCCAATTGGCATTTTCAACCTGCGATGCCACATCTGAAGAATGATCTTCTAAGAATAATGCTGGGGCAAAATCTTGATGGTCGTCGTCACTGTCACTGGCTAAATCAAAAGCCGGATCTTGTGCTGCCATGCGAGACTCCATCTCAGTCACGTCAGCTTTAGATACACCCAGATTCTCCGCGACCATAGTCACTTCAGCGTCACTAAACCAACCTAAACGCTTTTTAGACTTCCGGATATTAAAGAATAATTTACGCTGTGCTTTTGTGGTCGCGACTTTCACGATACGCCAGTTTTTCAGTACGTATTCATGAATTTCAGCTTTAATCCAATGTACCGCAAAGGAGACCAAGCGAACACCAACATCAGGATCGAAGCGTTTAACCGCTTTCATCAAGCCAATATTACCTTCTTGAATAAGGTCTGCCTGTGGTAAACCGTATCCAGAGTAGCCTTTCGCAACATGCACAACAAAACGAAGATGCGACATAATTAATTGTTTTGCAGCGTGTAGATCGCCGTTTTCTTGTAAACGCTTGGCGATGCCATACTCTGTATCCGCGTCCAACATGTTAATGCTGGTCACAGACTGGATGTACGCCTCTAGACTGCTAGTGCTGTGTGGAACAGTCAGCGCCATTGATTGCGTTTGATCAGTCATTCGCTCTCCTACTACATTCAAAAATATATTTCAGCTATCTTAATACGATAAGTGAAGCTTCTTGGTTCACAACACAAGAATGCTCACCCTATTTAGCTGATGAACTATCAACTATACGACATCATATGTCAAATAAGGTTCTACTGGATGAACATTTTTACCGCTAGGTAATCACAATGCAAGTGAACAAACGTTCATTATTGGGATTAAGCATTATTATACGCCGGCTATTATGACGGTTCAATGCTACGTAAGTGCTGACGCACAGATAAATACGAACCCAACCAGCCTAAAAATGATGCCAGTAACACCAGTTTAATTAATTCTAAAAATGTTAACGACTCAATGGTTAATTCACTGCCATATAAACCCAATAATTCGGCTAAGGCACTATCGATATACCACACTAACAGGTTGATAATTAGCCAAGCCAAAATGCCACCTATAACGCCATACCAAATCCCGGTATACAAAAAAGGACGTTGAATAAAGGCTTCCGTCGCGCCCACTAACTTCATCACTTCAATTTCAGCTCGACGGTTCATAATCGCAAGACGAATAGTGTTGCCAATCACTAATACCACCGCGAGGATCAGCAAGGCGGCAATCGCCAGCACGGTTTTCTCAAGTAATTTAAGCAATGCTTGCAAACGCTCTAACCATTCAATATCTAAACGACCAAAGCTGACTTCTGGTTCGCGCTCTAATTTTACCAGTAGCTCACGCGCCCCTGCCGGACTCGAGTATTTAACCGAAGGGGTTACGGTAACCACTGCAGGTAAAGGGTTCTCATCTAAGTATGCAAGTGCCTCACCAAAACCTGATAAACGCTGAAACTCTTCTAATGCTTGCTCACGACTAATATACGTCACGGATTCAACTTCTCGGAAGACTTTAATACGCGACAATAAACTTTGAATAGATTGCTCACTGCGGCCTTTATTAATGAATAACGAAATTTCAGCAGCACTGTTCCAAGACTGGGTGATGTTTTCAGCATTTTTAACCAGCACCTGTAATGCGGCCGGTAAACTTAAACTCACGCCCAATACTGCCATGGTCATAATTGATGACACTGGATTACGCCAAAGTTCACCCATACTCGAGGTGCCTTGCTGCACATGACGAATAAAAAACATCACAATACGGCCACTTAAGGGTAATTTACTTTGAGTAATATTCGGTTTTTTACTCATCGTATGTACTCCCCTTCAGAGGCAGAGCTTTCTCCACCGAGCATGCGTCCTTGACGCAGAGTAAAAGTACGATACTTCATTCGCGCAATAAGGCCTAAGTCGTGGGTGGCAATGAGGACACTGGTCCCCGAGTCATTAAAGGCCTCAAATAAACGTAAAATATCCATCGATAATTTAGGGTCTAAGTTACCTGTCGGTTCATCAGCCAATAATAATGGTGGTTTGTTAACAATGGCGCGGGCAATACCCACACGTTGCTGTTCACCACCAGAAAGCATTATCGGCAAATGACGTTCTTTGCCATATAAACCCACCATGTCGAGTGCGCCAGCCACCCGTTTACGAATTTCGCCATGGGTGAAGCCTTCAATCACTAACGGTAAGGCAACATTGTCAAATACGGTTTTATCCATCAGCAAATGATGGTTCTGGAAGATCACCCCAATATTACGGCGTAAATATGGCACATGTTTAGGTCCCACATTGGCAATGTTATGCCCATTAATGGACACCTTACCTGCCGTGGCACGTTCAATTACGGTAATGAGTTTGAGCAAGGTACTTTTACCGGCACCTGAATGGCCGGTTAAAAAGGCCATTTCACCTTGTCGAAGATGAAAATTGACATCCATGAGGGCCTTTTGACCACCAGCATAGATTTTACTGACCTTCTCAAATTGGATCATAAATTATTGGTCCGTTTTATCCTGGCTAAATAATGCTTCAATAAAGTCATTGGCGTTAAAGGTACGCAAATCATCAATTTGCTCACCGACACCGATATGACGGATCGGAATAGTAAACTTATCGGCGATCGCAAAAATGACCCCGCCTTTAGCAGTACCATCTAATTTACTGATGGTAATACCCGTCACGCCAACGGCTTCTTTAAACAACTGTGCTTGGCTAATGGCATTCTGACCCGTGCTGGCATCTAAGGTTAACATGACTTCATGGGGGGAATCTGGGTCGAGTTTTTTCATGACACGCACGACCTTCTTCAACTCTTCCATTAAGTGACTTTTGTTTTGTAAACGCCCCGCGGTATCGGCGATTAATACGTCGACTTTACGCGCTTTAGCGGCTTGTAAGGCATCAAATATGACTGAAGCACTATCAGCGCCGGTATGCTGTGCCACTACCGGAATATTATTGCGCTGCCCCCACACTTGTAACTGTTCAACAGCCGCCGCGCGAAAGGTATCGCCCGCAGCTAACATGACAGATTTACCTTGGCTTTGATACTGTTTAGCCAGCTTACCAATAGTGGTTGTTTTACCAACACCGTTCACTCCGATCATTAAAATAACAAACGGACCGTTGGGATTTTCTGGGACCAAAGGCACTGCAACCGGATCGAGTATTTTTTGCATTTCTTCCCGCATTAAATCATAAAGCGCTTCCGCATCTTTAAGTTGTTTGCGCGAGGCATGCTCGGTCAGGCTTTTAATTAATTTAGTGGTGGTTTCTACGCCCACATCGGCAATTAATAATTGTTCTTCGAGTTCTTCAAATAAGTCATCATTAATTTTTTTACCGCGAAATAAGCCAACAAAGCCCGATCCAACATTCTCGCTAGTGCGCATTAAACCGCGTTTTAAACGCGCAAACATGCCTTCTTTCTTAGGCTTAGCTTGAGGTTCCTCTTGCTCTTCTAATGCGATTGACGCTGTGGGGATATGTTGTTCGGCTAACTGCAGTTGCTCTGCTGCTAATTGTTCTGTCGCAAGACGATCCGCTTCAATGCGAGCAAGTTCTGTCGCTTGAGCTTGTTGCTCTGTTGCCAGCTTTTCGGCTGTTAATTGTTCTGCCGCAAAACGTTCCGCTTCAATACGAGCAAGTTCTGCCGCTTGAGCTTGTTGCTCTGCTGCCAGCTTTTCGGCGGCTAATTGTTCTGCCGCAAGACGTTCCGCTTCAATGCGAGCAAGCTCTGCCGCTTGAACTTGTTGCTCTGCTGCCAGCTTTTCGGCTGTTAATTGTTCTGCCGCAAGACGTTCCGCTTCAATGCGAGCAAGTTCTACCACTTGAGCTTGTTGCTCTGCTGCCAGCTGTTGTGCGACTAATACTTCAGCGGCTAACGTTTCCGCTGCAATATGCTCGACATCGACACGGGCTTGTTCTGCACGTTCATTTTCAAGACGCTCGGCTTCTAAGCGCGCAACGTCATCCGCTTGCTTTTGCGGCTCAGCTTGTTGGGTTTGATCTTTAGCCTCTGTTGCAACGTCATGCTCCGCATCAACGTGTTGTTCTTCAACTTCAGGGGCGGGCTTATCTTTACGAAACCAGGAAAAAAAACCTTTCTTTGCCATGTTTGCTACCAGTTTTATATGCTTAAAAATTCAGTTGAAACCGTTTGTTGCATCTCTCACCAGTAAAATGATCAATACTCACATTTAATCACAAGTTTGATATAAAATAACGACGGTTCAGATTGTGGCATAGTCTACCACTTTCTTTTTTCTTTGTTCAGGCAAAATCACGAGGATGAGATGGCTAAAAAAAATACCAGCAGCGGTCAGGTGCGGATTATTTCAGGTCAATGGCGATCTCGTAAGTTACCGATCCATGATCTTGAAGGTTTACGCCCAACAACTGATCGCGTACGGGAGACCTTATTTAATTGGCTTGCAACCGATATTCGTGGTGCCAGAGTGCTCGATTGTTTTGCTGGCAGTGGTGCATTATGCCTTGAAGCATTATCGCGTTATGCCAGCTTTGCCAAAATGATTGAACTGCAAAAAAATGCGGCCAACCAACTTAAGCAAAACCTCGCTACGCTGCAGTGTCATAACGCTGAAGTGATTAATGCTGACAGTTTACAAATCCTTGCACAAGGCACGACTGAAGGATTTGATGTGGTTTTTATCGATCCCCCTTTTCGCAAAGCATTAGCCATTAAGACCATTGAGCTATTGGCGGCACATCATTGGTTAAATAATCATGCGTTAATTTATGTTGAAACAGAATCAGAGTTAACAATCTGTAATGTCCCAGCTAATTGGATCCCCTTAAAAGAAAAATTTGCTGGACAAGTATGCTACCGCTTGTATCAATATCAACAAGCTGGATCACTTAATGCAGAGGCCAATGAAAGTGTCCAAGATTAAACAAGGTTCCATAATAAAACAAAACCGCTTGATCACAGATATCGTGTTAATCGGTAAAACCGCCACATTATCGATGTGGATGTTATTTGCTTATAGCTGTGTCATCCCTTTTGACTCAGGCGCGACGGCACTACTGCTGGCCGTGGCAAGCATCACAGCCTTAATGCACACCTTGCTACTTTTGCTTGTGTTAGCGCGTAAACCCTTAAGGTTTCGCCACCAATATAGGGCCATCCTATGCTGGGGTGTTTTCGGCTTACTCTCCCCTACAGAGCCGGCCACAACAGGCAATCTTTAACAGATCATCTCTACCAGACAATTCGTAAAAGGCAATCCCTAAAAGGTAATCCCTAAAAAACAGTGATAAAAAAACCCACTTCGATGAGTGGGTTTTTTTGCCTATAAACTAAAACTAGCTTTTAGGGTAAGGATGCGCGACGCCTTTATGACAATCGACACAGGTCTTTCTAGATTCAGGTGCTTTTTTAAAGTTCATACTGTGCATTCTTACTGCCATTTTCTTCATCGTATCGGGTTGATCTTCATAAATACGAGTATGGCAATGCTGACAGTTAGCAGAATCATTGCTGCGGAAGTATTCTAAGGCAAGATCCGCTTGTTCTTTACGGTTCTCATCTAACCATTCTTGAGTCATAAAACCATCGATGGTCATTAAACCAATCAAATCTTTAGACACAACGATTTTCTTCAGTAAATAAGCAAATGGTCCATGAGGTAAGTGACAATCTTGACATTGCACGGTAATACCCGCACTACCGCCACCATGAGCTGACGCCATAACTTCATCTCTTAACGAATGGTCTCGGTGACATGTCATACAAAAAGCATCACTACTTGTCGCATGCAAAGTCTGTTGTGTTGCAAAATAGCCGACTACCCCAACAATTACACCCACCACAATAAGGGCAATAATTGAGTACTTCGCGCTTGGTTTAAATAGTGCACGCCAGTTCATTGTTCAATCTCCGTAATAGCAAAAAATGGAATTCTAATATTTATTTGTCTAGTTTAGGATTTTTAGAAATTAGAAAATTGATTTTAGTCGCTATTTTGATGATTGCTTATCGAAAATATATCGAAAATGCGAGCTAGATCGCTACTTTAGTTTGTGCTGCATCAAAAAAGGAGCCGATTGACCCCTGTAGGAACTTACTTGCTAGAAAGTGGATCAAATGCAATGGCTGTAACTTGATAGCTAAACGTGCATCAAATGTAATGGTAAAAATTATCTTGTCAGTAACATCAGCCTATATCCTAAGCTGACCATGACAAAAAATGCTGGTTTTAGGTTTATGCGCCAAAGGCTGCAATTACATACAGCCTTTAGCTCCATTAACCTTTAGCGCTAATGCTTAATGATGACTGTGTTTTGACTCCGTTGCAGGCTGATCATTTTTAGCCAATAACTTCATACTGGTAATGCAAGTGCGGCTGTTTTCATCCGTTGATATGACTTCTTTAGCTTCTCGGTATACGCCATTTTTGTCACCATGATGAAAAGTGAACGCTAACTTGCGATCCCTAGGGACCCAAAAATCAATAAACCCGTCGGGTTGAGTGGTGACCATTTGATTGAGAATTTCCTCTCCGGTGGCGACATCAATAGCCGACATATGCATTTTTTCGCCGACCAATTCACCAGTACATCCCGTTGGAACATGGTTGGTGCACGGGTGAGTTTGACTTAAGAAAGGGGCAATAGATAAGAAGAATTGATCTTGTGGAATAGCAACCGATGCAGAGCTGCCATTAGCAAATGAAGCCGTGATCTTATTGGGTAGCACTTTAACAACAATACCTTGATCATTTCTATATAATGAATTTGCGGTTAATACTGCTTCTTTATAATTTAATTGTTCAAAATGTTGTGCGTCCATAGGCTCTTGTGCTTGAACAAGGGTGCTAGCACCAAGCATGATGAAGCTGCTGATCAATAATTTTTTAAACATAATAGTACCTTTATACGTCATAGTTCGGGACATTGAGTGTTGAAATACACTCAGCATCCTCCCAAAAAAAGAGCTGTGTTGATTGTGAAATACGGTGTTTTTTTGGAATAAACGATTAAGGCGGTGGGGACTGATCAATTAACATAACGGAGGTGAAATTAAGCAGCGGAGTTGGGGTAAACTCCATCGCGACTTTATCGAAAGTAAATCCTATCGGCATCAATGCACAGGGCGCGCTATGCCAAATATCACAATGGCTGCATTTGTCGCAATTGTGTTTATCTGACGGTTCACATGGAGAAATAGCTTGAACCGTGGATTGCTGAGATAACGGCATTGAATCTGCTATAAATGCTTCGTTATCATGGCAATTGCAGGTACCGGCGCCGGTTTCATCAGATGTTGAAGCATGGCCCATGTGAGTCGATAACTGTTTTGCCGTCGACATGGAGACTTGGCTGTTTTCATGACAAGCAAGTGTACTATTCATCGCCATACTTGAGGACGTTAATCCTTGTAAGATGAGGGCAAACACTACCAGCAATGTTGTGGTTAGTTTCATGAATTCAACCGAGTGGATAATGACCTTTAGCCTATCATTGACCTCACTCGTGACTAAGATAAATTGCTTAAAACTATGAGTCACTTAACAGTTAATAACATTTTGATGGCCATTTATCGCCATTGGTTCCCTCGTAAACAAGGTTACAAACAAACTAATAATAACAATAATAAGGCTCATTTTAATGCATAAAACCGCAAGAACAGTTCATAAATGGCTGATGCTATTACTCGGACTGCAGTTTGTTATTTGGCCAGTGACGGGGGCATACATGGTGTTTATGCATATTGACTATATCCATGGGGATCCGCTAATAACTAACCCTCAGATAAAAATCAATCCCGATAAACTGCAGTACTCGTTGGCACAACTGTTACAGACTTACCCTCATGCTGAGCAAATCAGTGTGGGTAAGCTGATGGAGCAAGACGTATACCGTTTTTCAATCCCAAGCCAAACAGCGACTCAGCAGGTATTATTAAGCGCACAAACCGGTGAGCGTTTATCGCCACTAAATCAAACGACGGCCATTGCATTAGCCCAATATTATTACGCAGGTAATGAGCCTATCGATGAGGTGAGCTTACTGACCGACAATCCACCTTTTGAGCTGAGTGATCGACATTTACCCGCTTGGCGGATTAATTTCGAGCATTTCTCCGCACCATCAATTTATATCTCTGCCGACAGTGGACTTATCGTCGGTAAACGTCATGCCTTTTGGCGGATATTTGACTGGATGTTTCGCTTTCATGTGATGGATTATGGCGATGCTGAAGAGGTCGATAACCTGTTGTTATTTTGGATAGCATTGTTATCGACATTCGCCACTATTAGCGGGCTAGTATTAACTTACTTCAGGGTATTTGGGCGCAAAAGCAAACGTAAGCCCATGTATAGTAAGCGTAAAAATATATTTAAAAAACGCAATCACAGTGGAGCAGCCTAATGTTTTGGATCAGAAAACTGCATAAATGGGCATCGGTCATTGTGGGCATTCAATTACTGCTTTGGTTAATCAGCGGGCTGTATTTTAATCTTATGGATCACAATAAAGCCCAAGGCCTTAGTTACCGAAGCGATGCTCACGCCGTGGTGGCGGTAGACACTCATCGTTTGGTTGAACCTAAAATGGTTTTAGGTGCCTTTAAACCAAGCGTGTCACTCAACTTGATTACTTTATTAGATAAACCTTACTACTTATTAACCCATGAAAAAGGCTTATATAAACATCTTCGCCATGACTACACCTTGATTAATGCTTATCAGGGTAAACCGGTATTGATTGACGTCGAATTTGCGCAACGACTGGCCAAAGAATCCTATTCTGGCGAGGCTCAAATCAGTTCGACACATCTACTGATCCCGCCATTGGACGACTTTCCTAAACAGCAAAATGACACTTGGCAGATAAACTTTGCCGATGACATTGCCACCAGCGTTTATATTGAAGCCCAATCGGGCCGACTTGTCGGTCACAGTGATGAGCACAAACGTTTAGCCGAAGTGTTTTTTATGCTCCACTTTATGGATTACTTTAATGAAGGCGGTTTTAATAATATTCCTATTAAGATCTTTGCGTTTATCACCTTATGGTTAACCTTTAGCGGATTTATTTGGGTAATCGACATGTTGAAGCGCCACAAATACCGGCCTAAGTGGAAACCAAAATCAGCATTGTCTAAACGTGAAACCACGCTAAATTAATGAAATGGAATGTGTATCACACGATACCGACTATAAAGCGCTACCATTATGTTAAATAAAATGGGTATGATTGCTTGAAATATTTTTACTGATATAAAGGTCTGTTAAATTAGACCCTACAAACGACTTGGTTAAGGTTAAATGAGAGCAACGCTGTCAAACTATTGGATCATTGCAATGACTTTGCTGGCACTTGTCGGACAGGGGTTGCTGACTAATGACAGTTTTATGGTGCCAATGGCCCATGCAAAAATGGCTCAACAGACTGCGCCTTCAGATAGGCATGCTCACGATGATCTTGCTCAGCAGAGCATGTCGGTAAAAACCGACCGGGCAACCAACACCACAGCCGCAATGCCTCAAAAGGCAACGAAAAACTGTCATGATAATATGGTCAATGATGTGAATGACCCCATTAGCGCATCGGCACCGCAAACCAGCTGTTGTGATGGTTCGGGCTTTTGCAGTCTTGATTGCCATCATTGTTTGACCATTTCACTGGTAGCTAACCTTATTGACATTCAATTGCCGATGGCCAGCACCCCAATCCATTCGACATCAATTACCATGGTTGTTAACCGTGTTTCAATCGCTTTCCCTCCCGCGTTTCGCCCACCTATCGCTTAATTCAATTGATGATTTTTGTGCATTGAGCACATCCAATATAATTATTTTTTAGTATTTATTATCATGATTATTATCATGATTATTATCATGAATATCGAGGTTGTTATGAAAAAATTCTCCTTTTCTAGTGTGCTGTTAGGCGCGTTGATTGCCGTTATGCTCCCCGTCGCTCTGACATCACCAGTGGTTTATGGCGCAGAGCACGATCATGCCCAACATCAGTCAGCGACCAGTAAAACCTATACTTGCCCGATGCACCCTCAAGAAACCAGCGATAAAGAGGGACGTTGCCCCATCTGCAATATGTTTTTGGTCGTCAAAGATGAGCAACAAGAGTCTATCGTTGACGACAGCCAACATCATTCAGCAGCGGCCAGTAAAACCTATACTTGCCCGATGCACCCTCAAGAGACCAGCGATAAAGAGGGACGTTGTTCCATCTGCAATATGTTTTTAGTCGTCAAAGATGAGCAACAAGAGTCCATCACTAACGACAGCCAACATCATTCAGCGGTCAGTAAAACCTATACTTGCCCGATGCACCCTCAAGAAACCAGCGATAAAGAGGGACGTTGTCCCATCTGTAATATGTTTTTAGTCGTCAAAGATGAGCAAGACGAATTTACCGCTGACGACAGCCAACATCATTCAGCGGTCAGTAAAACCTATACTTGCCCGATGCACCCAGAAGAAACCAGCGATAAAGAGGGACGTTGTTCCATCTGTAATATGTTTTTAGTCGTCAAAGATGAGCAACAAGAGTCCAGCGCTGACGACATTCAACATTCAATGGCTAACATGTAAAGTGCTATTGCAATAGAACAAAGCCTAGCAGGCAAGATCAATTGATCCTTCTGTGCATCGAGCACATTCAATATTATTGTTTTTAGCGTTTTCATCATGGCTATCATGGTGAATATCGAGGTTGTTATGAAGAAATTCCCATTTTCTAGTGTGCTATTAGGCGCGATTGTTTGGGTAATGATCCCCGCAGCGCTCACATCACCAGTCGCTTATGGCGCAGAGCACGATCATGCCCAGCATCAGTCGCAAGCCAGCAAAACCTATACTTGCCCGATGCACCCTGAAGTGATCAGTGATAAAGAGGGAAGTTGTCCCATCTGTAATATGTTTCTCGTCGTCAAAGAGGATCAAGATGAGTCCAGCGTTGACGACACTCAACATCCAATGGCTAACATCAAAAGTGTCAGTCAGACAAACAAAAGCCAAGCAGACAAGGTGTTTGAGCAACCTAAGTCCGCATTACTGCCCACGGCAAATAACAAGGACAACGCTAAGGTAAAGTATGTCTGCCCAATGCATTCGCATGTGGTGTCCGATGCGCCTAGCACCTGCCCTATTTGCGGCATGAACCTTGAGAAAGTGACGGTGGCCGATGCCACCCAGAAAATCGGCAGTGCTGAGCTTGGCGGGATGCAACCATCAATGGCTAACATGAAAAGTGTCAGTCAGACAAACAAAAGCCAAGCAGACAAGGTATTTGAACAACCTAAGCCCGCATTACTGCCCACGGCAAATAACAAGGACAGCACTAATGTAAAATATGTCTGCCCAATGCATTCGCATGTGGTGTCCGATGCGCCTGGCACCTGCCCTATTTGCGGCATGAACCTTGAGAAAGTGACGGTGACCGATGCCAGCAAAGAAATTGTGGTTGGCGTGTCTGGCGGTATGCAACAGGCACTGGGGATGCGAAGTCAGGTGGTTGAAAGAACCAGTTTATCTAGCCAAGTAAATACCATAGGCACAGTGCAATATAACGAAAATGCTATT
The DNA here is from genome assembly GCF_040310185.1 of Shewanella sp. T24-MNA-CIBAN-0130. Lineage (NCBI taxonomy): Bacteria > Pseudomonadati > Pseudomonadota > Gammaproteobacteria > Alteromonadales > Shewanellaceae > Shewanella > Shewanella sp. T24-MNA-CIBAN-0130. Next base: position 126,770 of record NZ_JBEOPP010000002.1, read on the forward strand.
GGCCATGTGCATACTCGTGCAACCGGATGGATAGAAACGCTTAAGGTGAATGACGTGGGACAAGAGATAAAAAAGGGCCAACTATTATATGAGCTTTACTCGCCCGAGCTAGTCAATGCCCAAGACGATTATTCCCAAGCACAAGACTACCTTAAACAAGATAACGAGCGTGGCAGTAGTTTATTGCTTAAAGCTCGTAAACGCTTAGCACTATTAGGTGTCGATAGCACGGTGATTAATCGCTTAGAAAAAACCGGTGAAACCATTTTTAAAGTGCCTTTTTATGCCCAGCAAGATGGCTTTATCAGTAAGTTAACGATCCGTCCCGGTATGTATATCCAGCCAGGCGATACCTTGTTTGAAATCGTTAACTTAGACAGTGTATGGGTCATTGCAGATGTATTTGAAAACGAGCAAAGTTGGCTACAAAAAGGCCGCAAAGTCACTGTCAGCGCAGCAGCGCTGGGACTGTTTGATATTGACTCGACGATTGACTATATCTACCCCGAATTAGATCCCGTCACCCGGGCTATGCAGGTACGGATCAAACTCAATAATCTTAACGACAAGCTCAGACCTGGCAGCTTAGTGGATGTCACCTTATTTGGCCTTCCTAAGGATAATGTGCTCACCGTCCCAACAGAGGCGCTCATTCTTACTGGCCGCGAGAACCGTATTGTGGTGCAACGCAGTGATACTAGCTTTGCTTCAGTGCCGGTAAAAATTGGCATGATAGCAGACGGTAAGGCCGAAATTTTAGACGGGCTGAATGAGCATGACAAAGTGGTCATATCTGGACAGTTTTTACTAGACTCAGAAGCCAGTATTCAAGGCAGTTTACAGCGTTTAACGAGTAATGATTCAACCACCCAAGATTCAACCCAAGATTCAACCACCACCGATGCTCACCAGCACTAAGGAGCACGCCAATGTTAGCAAAAATTATCAGTGCTTCAATAAAGCAACGCGTCATGGTGTTGATACTCACGGCCGTTATCGCGTTAGTGGGTTATCAAGCCATGCGCATGACACCTCTGGATGCGCTACCTGACTTATCAGATGTACAAGTCATTGTTAAAACCTCATACCCAGGCCAAGCTCCACAATTAGTTGAAGATCAAATTACCTACCCATTGTCATCGGCTATGCTTGCCGTGCCGGGTGCCAAAACGGTTCGCGGGTTCTCCATGTTTGGCGATTCATTCGTCTATGTCATTTTTGAAGATGGCACCGATATTTATTGGGCACGTTCACGAGTATTAGAATACTTATCACAAACCCAAGATCAACTGCCTGCTGGCGTCACGCCAAGCATTGGGCCAGATGCATCTGGTGTAGGTTGGATTTTCCAATACGCCTTAGTCGATCGCAACGGACAGTATGATTTAGCCCAATTACGTTCATTACAAGATTGGTTTTTAAAGCTTGAATTACAAAGTGTTGCAGGAGTATCAGAAGTTGCCACCGTTGGTGGCATGGAACAAACTTATCAAGTGGTTGTCGACCCGCATAAGTTGGCCCTGTATCAAATCGATTTAATGACCATTAAAAACGCCTTAGATGTCTCCAATAGCTCAACTGGTGGCTCGGTCATTGAAATGGCCGAAGCAGAATATATGATCACCTCAAGTGGTTATCGCCAAACCATTGCCGACTTTGCTGAAATCCCCTTAGGCATTTTGTCTGAAAACGGCACGCCGGTATTAATGAAAGACGTGGCCCAATTAAGAACCGGCCCGGCAGCGCGGCGCGGCATTGCAGAGCTAGATGGTAAAGGCGAAGTCGTCGGCGGTATTGTAGTGATGCGCTATGGTGAAAATGCGCTTGAAACCATTAATAATGTGAAGAAAAAACTCGAGCAAATCAGTAATGGACTCCCTGATGGTGTTGAGTTAGTCACCACTTATGACCGCTCAGAGTTAATCTTGCGCTCAGTCGATAACCTTACCCATAAAGTGCTTGAAGAAATGTTGGTAGTCGGACTCATATGCCTACTGTTTTTACTGCATGCCCGCTCAACCTTAGTGGCGATTATCACCTTACCTATTTCAATTTTAGTCAGTTTTATCGCCATGAATATCATTGGGGTCAATGCCAATATTATGAGTTTAGGCGGGATTGCCATTGCCATTGGTGCCGTGGTTGACGCGTCGATTGTGATGGTCGAAAACACCCATAAACATTTAGAACATTATCGTCAAAAACACGGTAAGGCTCCTGAGGGAGAAGATCACTGGCAACTGGTCAAAGAAGCCTCAATTGAGGTCGGCCCAGCGTTATTCTTCAGTTTGCTTATCATCACCTTAAGCTTTACGCCGGTATTTGCCCTTGAAGCGCAAGAAGGACGTTTATTTCATCCACTAGCCTTTACTAAAACCTTCGCCATGGCCGCATCGGCAATCTTAGCGATCACTTTAATTCCAGTATTAATGGGTTATTTTGTCCGCGGAAAAATCCCTGATGAACGTAAGAATCCTATCAGTCGAGTATTAATTGCCATATATCAGCCATTACTTAAATGGGTACTGCATTTCCCTAAAATCACCATTGGATTGGCGATTATTGTCCTATTCAGTGCTTACTACCCATTAAGCCAAATGGGCTCAGAGTTTATGCCCACCTTAGAAGAAGGTGATCTACTCTATATGCCGACCACCCTGCCCGGTGTCAGCGCAGGCAAAGCTGCAGAAATATTGCAGCAAACAGACCGTCTGATAAAAACCGTTCCCGAAGTCAAAAGGGTATTTGGCAAAGTAGGCCGCGCAATGACCGCGACCGATCCCGCGCCGCTAACCATGCTCGAAACCACCATTATGCTCAAACCCACAACTGAATGGCGTGATGGCGTAACCTTAGAAAGCATTATTGAAGAACTGCAACAAACCGTGCGTATTCCAGGGATGACCAATGCTTGGGTGCAACCGATTAAAACTCGCATCGATATGCTGTCTACCGGTGTTAGAACGCCTGTTGGCATAAAAATATCGGGATCGAATGTTGAGGAACTGCAACGGATTGGCGCTGAAATAGAAGCGGTAGTAAGCAAATTACCTGGAACAGTATCTGCATTCTCACAACGCAGTAGCGGCGGCCGTTATATTGATATTACCCCAGATCTTAAAAATGCCGCACGTTATGGCATGACCTTAAAAGACATCCAGGATGTAGTGCAAATAGCCATTGGCGGTATGACTATTGGTGAGTCGATTCAAGGTCAAGAGCGCTATCCCATCAATATTCGTTACCCACGAGAGTTACGTGACAATATTGAGAAGCTCAGAAATTTACCTGTGCTGACTAAAACGGGTAAGTACTTACCGTTAAGTTATTTAGCCGAACTCAAAATCATTGATGGCCCCCCTATGTTAGCCAGTGAAAATGGTCGCCTTATCTCATGGGTGTTTGTCGATCTAAAAGACATTTCTATCGGCGAATATATTATTGAAGCTGAAAAGGCACTCAAGCAACAAATTACTCTACCTGCGCGCTACAACTATAGCTTTGCTGGGCAGTACGAGTACATGCAACGGGTTGACGCTAAAATGAAAATGGTGATCCCATTAATGATTGCGGTGATTTTTATGCTACTGATGATGACGTTCAACTCAGTAATACAAGCATCTGTGATCATGCTAAGTTTGCCTTTTTCATTGGTGGGTAGTGCATGGCTGCTCTATGGGCTGGACTATAATTTTTCAGTCGCGGTATCGGTCGGTATGATTGCACTAGCCGGGGTCGCCGCCGAATTTGGCGTGGTAATGCAGGTCTATCTCAATAATAGTATTAAGGCCTATAAGCAAGCCGACAACTACCACAGTAAAGCGGATTTAACCGCCGCATTACTCGACGGTGCAGTAATGCGAATTCGGCCTAAAGCCATGACAGTCGCCACCATCTTTTTTGGTTTACTGCCGATAATGTGGGGTAGTGGTACGGGTAATGAAGTCATGCAAAAAATTGCCGCACCTATGGTGGGCGGCATGGTAACAGCGCCGCTATTGTCGCTATTTGTTATCCCGGCGATTTACTTGCTTATTTACGGCCGCACATTACCTAAGCAATAACGACAAACGTTAACGCTAAATACATTCACCCTAGAAACAACAATCCTCAAGTCACTCGGTGACTTGAGGATTATTTTTATGAGCGTTTATACTCATCTTATTGGTACTTACTAAATGGTTTTGATTTAGTTAACCTCTACTCAGGTTAAAAGATGGGGGTTATTGACGTTTAAGTGACTCATTTAACTGATCGACTTGATCTTGCTGCTTTTTACGGCAGGTGGCAATATCGTCTGGGTGACCATACTTGCAAGGATCGCTTGCCAGAATGGCTCTAGGAAGATTAATCACCATATAGTCAGTGTCATTTTTATTGTCATCCCCATTGCCAGCCTTACCAATACGGATTGGATTTGTTCCACTACAAGCCGTTAGCAGCACTAAACTCGATAACAATGTTAATTGAATTATCAGCTGCTTCATTGTTGTAATATCCCTTGTTTTTCACGTGCGAGAATTACCATCCGAAACATACCCCATGCCATAATGACAGCACCAGTAACCAACATAATATTGATGAGTACAGGGTTGGCTAACATAGGTAAAAAGTCTTGGTTAAATCCGGCAAATATTCCGTAAAGTCCTAGGCCAAATAGTAATGTACCGGGAACATCGGTAATGGCCACTATCAGCATACTGCGGTTAATTCGTGCTAATGCGGCTTGAGTTGTTTCTTGGGTCATAGACTCATCCTTGGGTTTTATTCATCCTTTAAAGCCACTCGCAATGACATAGTTTTTTGCTTCAAGTTCCAATTCTGACCTTTATTATCCGTGATTATGTTGTGGGATCCAATAAAGTTATAATTGAGAAAAATCCACCTTGTGGATCAGTAAGAACAGAGAAACGACCTACATCAGGAATATCGGTCGCAGGCACACAGATGGTAGCTCCTAGACTTTTGGCTTTTGCAACTGAAGCATCGCAATCGTCGACAGCAAAATAATTCATCCAATGCGCAGGAGCATCGCCCCATTCTTCAGTCATTTCCAACATGCCACCAATGGCTTGCTCGCCGACATACAATTGCGTGTATTCAAACTCAGCCATGTCAGCTAGCTTGGTTTGGTAGCCTAATACATGGCTATAAAACTGTTTCGCGCCAGCGGTATCACGACAAGCAAGCTCAACCCAACATAGGGTATTTGATTCTTGCGATCGCTTGATGCCAATATGGTCTTGGCCTTGCCACAATGCAAAACGACAGCCTTCTGGATCTGTGCATAGCGCCATTCGACCAGCATCTGCGACAGAATGAGGCCCCGCAATAATCTCACCTCCAGCTTGAATCACAGCCATAGAGGTAGCATCGACATCATCGACCGCAAAATAAATTGTCCAATGAGTAGGTAATGCCTCCATTTCTGCCGGCATTGGGTACATTGCCGCAATATCATCACCGTCTATTTGCAGCATAGTATAATGCCCTTCTGGCATGGGCATATCATCGGCTTCCCAGCCAAATAATGCCTGATAAAATGCTTTACCTGCCGCCCAATCATGAGTCGCTAGTTCAATCCAGCAAGGTTGTCCTTGTTGATACTCTTGTACCTGCATTATCATCATCCTCTATAAAAAATAGTTGCTTTTATATGGCCAACATGAAACGTGTCTCATAAGTTAAGTCGATATCAGCAGAAAAGCAAAAAGCCTTCAAACGAAGGCTTTTTTGAACAATTATAATTCTATGTAACAAGTTAAGATTATTTAAATACCGGTAAGATATCCGCCATTGCCAGTAAGTGACATGTTGCTGTGATCATCCCAAACAACACCACCAGTACAATCAGCGGAGTCCCACCTGGCACCTTAAAACCGTCGGCATTGGGATATTGTTGCCTCACTTTATAAGCCAACAAAGCGGGTACAATAACGGCCCATATGGTGGCCGCAAGCGCAGCAAATCCAATCGCTAAAATAAATCCATTCGGAAATAATAAACCCAGTATTGTCGGCGGTATAAACGTAACCGCGGCCGTTTTAATCCGTCCGGTGCGTGAATCATCAAAATTAAAGAGATCGGCAAGGTAGTCAAACAGCCCGAGTGTCACCCCTAAAAATGATGATGCAACGGCAAGATTGGCAAACAGGGTTAACATGTTATCAAGCCATTGGCTGGCAATCACCCCCGACAAGGCCGCGACTAACACCCCGATATTGCCCCCTTGCGCAATAATATCGGCAAACTGGCTGCGTTGAATATTGCCCATTGTCGCCACTAACCAACACACATAAATAACCAATGCGATACTGGTTCCAGTAACGATGGCTTTCACAATCGTATTGGCATCTTTACCGTAATACTTTACTAAGCTCGGCACGTTACCGTGATAACCAAAACTGGCCAACCCAAAAGGAATAGCAGCGAGTAAATAAGGCAGATAACGCGACTCACCATCGGGTGACGCCAATTTCACCGTGTCAATGTCGATTAATAAATTACCGATAGCCAAGAAGAAAGTGATCATCATACCACCGAGCATGATGGTGGTGATCCGATCGACCGCTTTAGTACTGATAAACACCACAAGTGCCAAGACAATAGCAAAAACCAAACCCGCCACGCTCTGAGGCAAACTAACACCCAGAGCCGATAAGCTGTGATTAACAATCGACCCGCCACCACTGATATAAGCATAGGTTAAAATATACAACACAAAGGCAATAGATACGCCGTTAATCACCCGCCAAAACTGCCCTAGAGTTACGCGGGTTAAGGTGTCAAAACTATCGCCAGGTTCAAAATGCAAATTGGCTTCTAATAACAGCAAACCCGACATTAACATGCAAAACCATACACCTAACAACATGGCTAATGAATAACCAAACCACATTCCTGCACTAACGACCGGCAAGGAAAACATGCCCGCACCGACTGTGGTCCCAGCAATAATCATCGCCCCACCCAATACTGACTTACCGCTAGCTCGATGCTTTGCTGCATTCATGTGGTTGGCCATTATTGTCCGTGCTCCGCTGCCACACTATCAACAATGGTTTGTCTTACTGAAGAACTGAGTAATTTATTGGCATTATCTCGAATTCTTATCACTTCAGAACGATTCTCGACACTGCATAAATATCCCAATTCTTTTAGTTTCACGCTCAAGGTGTTATACAACTTTTTATCATAAAATTCTGGTGCGGTAATGCCATGTAGAGCCCCTAAACGTTGGGCTAACATATGACTATCGGTTTCCAATCCTGAACGCTCAAGCTCCGGATTTATCGCCAGTAAATTAAAGATAATGGCATAGCGTTGCAACGTCTCATTGATGGTTTCAGCAAGCAGTAACACTTGAGTAATATGGTGAGGCGTGATCACCAACTGATCGCTACCGCTCAACAGACCTTGTTCAACCATAAAGTCTAAAATGCAATCTACATGTTTAGGAACATCATCAATACCCATAAAAAGTTCAGCTTTAAGTAATGGGTAAAAATCCATCACTATGGCATGGATTCGGGTGCGATCGCACACATCATAGTGCACTAAACAACTGGCGATGAGTGAAGGTAATGCCATTAAATGAATAATATTATTACGGTAATAACTCATGGTAATAGCAACTTTTTCATCAACCGAAATTATCTCGCCAATAAGGTCCTTAGTACTGACAAACTTATTTAACGACAGACAATGATCAACAATTGACTTGCCATTACCCTCTGCAACGGATGCGTAATGGGTATAAGGCACTGTGTTAAGTAATGCTAAATACAAATCAAGCTGACGTTCTAACTGGCTTCTTTCTAATGCATTTTGCTCTGATGCCAATAACACTAAACTGGTCAATGTCACCGAGCTGGCCGCAGCAGCGCCGTTGATATTGGTCATTACACGATTGGCTAGTAAGTTGACCGATGGGGTAAACCATGATGGTTTCTGATCAGGATCGTTCGCAATCTCTTTACGCCATTCTGGCGCCTGCTCGTTTAAGAAATGTTGTAAATTAATCGGCTCACCAAAGTTCACATAACCTTGGCCAAAATTGCCTAATTTACGCAGAGCCCCAAATAACTGCCAAACAGATTCTTTTTTCTTTTTCTTACCGCTTAATTCTTTATGGTAAGTGGCCACTTCCATCACATGGTCATAACCTAAATACACAGGCACTAAGGTCACAGGGCGTTCAATGCCACGTAACACACTATTAATAGTCATCGCTAACATACCGGTTTTAGGCGCTAGCAAACGCCCGGTACGAGAACGACCACCTTCAGTGAAATACTCGACCGAATAGCCCTTAGCAAATAACTGATCTAAGTATTCACGAAATACTGCGGTATAGAGTTTTTTTCCATTAAAACTACGACGGATAAAGAATGCTCCGCCACGACGGAACATAGGCCCAGCAGGCCAAAAGTTAAGATTAATACCGGCAGCAATGTGCGGTGGAACCATACCCTGATAATACAAAATATATGACAACAGTAAGTAATCCATATGACTACGATGACAAGGCACATAGACAATTTCATGGCCGTCATGATGTAACTGCCTTATCTGTTCTGCACCTTTGATATTGATACCACTGTATAATTTGTTCCATAACCAAGTGAGGAAGCGCTCGGCAATGCGCACAAAACTATCAGAATAGTCAGCGGCAATTTCATCAAGGTATTCAATGGCGGTTTCACGGGCTTTCTCGACAGATACTTTTTTGTTTACCGACTCTTCTTCAATGGCTTTCTTGATTGCATCAGATTTAAGTAACGACGCAAAAAGCACTTGCCGATTCGGTAATTGCTGCCCTGTCATCACTTTGCGTTGACGGCGGAAATGCACTCGCGCAACACGGATTAATTTGTGAGCAATTCTTTTATCGGTACCGTGTTCATCAGCCATAAGACGAAGCGATAATGCATTAGAAAACTGTACAAAATTGTGGCGACCTAGAAACAAAATCATTAGCCATTTTCGCAGCCAGGTCGGGTTTTCCCTTTCAAAAAAAGCCGCTTTCATGCTGTCATCTTCTTTACCCGGTGTGCGACCCCAATAAAGGCTCACAGGCACCAACTGAATATCTAACTCAGGACATTGACGATGAAGCGCTAACAGACTGGTAAAACTATTAATAAATTTTTCACCGCTTTCGCGTTTACCAAAAAGCGGTTTGCGGCCTTCAAGACAAACGATGCGTGATACTTTGAGGCCATCCAATTGCAGTGGCTCATATGGACTGGGCATACCAAAGCTCTCAGTGATTTCGCTTAATGCAGCGGCATCACTGATTGATTCTGTTTTCATAACATAAATCAGAGGTTTAGATGGATCTAAATTAAGATCGTCAAAAGGATCATGTGGCACAACAACCGTGAGTACCATCGATTTTTGAATCCATTTTAACGCTCGTAAAAATATTGAATCTGGTTTTGACATGGTTATTTTCGCAACATAAGCCACTGTAATATTGTCGTATAGGATACCAGAAACCAGCCTGCTTACACTATCAGACCGATTTATCTTTACGCTTGAGTTCTCACTATCAGAAATAACATCAGACAATCAATACACAATAACTAATAGAAACAGGTTGTTGAATGATACTTGACCAACAATATTCAAAAAAGAGTTGGTTAATACTTGCACGAACAAAAACACTGTATATAATGACAGTCACTGTATAAAAAGACAGGAACCATCATGAGACCGTTAACGCCGCGCCAAGCAGAAATTTTAGACTTAATTAAAAACAATATCACCGAAACAGGTATGCCACCCACTCGTGCTGAAATTGCGAGTCGTCTTGGCTTTAAAAGTGCTAATGCCGCCGAAGAGCATTTAAAAGCATTAGCCAAAAAAGGTTTTATCGAGATCATACCTGGTACCTCGAGAGGTATTCGTTTACCTCATGAAGAACAGCTTGAAATCGGTCTGCCACTCATTGGACAAGTTGCTGCTGGAGAGCCTATTTTGGCGCAAGAGCATGTAGAACAATATTATCAAGTCGACCCAAATATGTTTAAACCCGCCGCAGATTTTTTATTACGGGTTCGTGGTGATAGCATGAAAAACATTGGTATTTTAGAAGGCGACTTGCTCGCTGTACATAAAATGCAACAAGCGCGTAATGGTCAGGTTGTGGTGGCGCGTGTTGATGATGACGTCACCGTAAAACGATTCGAACAAAAAGGTAATATGATTTATCTGCATGCAGAAAATGAAGATTATAACCCGATAAAAGTAGATTTAAGTTGCCAAAGCCTAACCATCGAAGGGCTTGCAGTTGGCGTTATCCGTAATGGAGATTGGTCATGAACAAACTAATGGGCGTAGCGCCACGTCACCCAGGCTTATGGGTAGATTTAACTGAAACAGATCTGCATGGCAACCAAACCATTCAAACATTACAAACTGTCACCCAAGGTGAAGCAGAACTGAGTCAATTGTGTAGCCAACTGGCGACGTTGAGCCAACAAGGCAGATGGATTGTATTAATTAGTCCACCTCACATAGGCTATAAGCATATGCTGGCCAGTGCTGGAGTGAGAATGGATCGTATTTTACTGGTGCACACCAAAGATGAAGTCGAAACATTATGGGCCATGGAAAAAGCTCTCACGAGCGGAACTTCTAGTGCAGTGGTTACTTGGACAAGTTCACTCGATGCTCGCGATAGTCGTCGATTGGAAATTGTCGCTAAGAGCGCGCGAGCATTAGGCGTGGTAATTGAAGATGTGAATGCTCACTTACCTCACAAACATCAACTTGTTAACTCTACATTAACAAGTGGAGCAGGTAATTTTTGCTCATTTCACTAAGCATAAATCCTTAATTACCAAGCCCTGCATTGAATTCAGGGCTTTTTTTCATCTTTTTTTAGCCTATTTACCAACAAAGTGATCTTGATCAATGTTTAATCTACAAGTAATGTGGTTAACAAGGATGAAACATTCTTCATCTTTAATTGGATAAAATGACAGTAATCAAGATTACTGTCAGACAAATAATCCAAATAGAAATTGATAAGTTCAGTCGTAGGTACAAGCGTGGTGCACAGCTAACAATAAAAGCGTAGACAGTCTGTATACAACCACCAGAGTACTTTGAGTTCATCAAGCTTTTTTCGGGAACCGAAGAGTTTGCATAGAGCTGAGATTTACTGTGTGACTTTTCTTTGTAGTTGCTATTTTGCAATTAGCAGGGGAGTAGTCTTGTGAAGCAATGGTTGTATTTTTTATTGGTTGTGTGGGTAGCACTTCCGCTTGGGGCAACAGAAATGCCCCTCAACATGACCCAAGGCGTGACGGATATCAGTGGTAAGGTTTATGACCTCCATATGACGATTCTTTACATCTGTTGTGCTATTGGGTTAGTGGTGTTTGGGATCATGATTTATTCGATGATTTATCACCGCAAATCAAAAGGTGCCGTTGCGGCCAATTTTCACGAAAGTACCAAAGTGGAAATTGCTTGGACCGTCATCCCTTTCATTATCTTAATCGGAATGGCTATTCCAGCCACTAAAACCTTAATTGCCATGGAAGATCCCAGCGATGCCGATCTGACCATCAAAATTACTGGGTCACAGTGGAAATGGCACTACAGCTATTTTGATAAAGACATCGAATTTTACAGCTCATTATCCACCCCCAGAGAGCAAATTGATGGCCGTGAGGCCAAAGGCGAAAATTACCTCCTTGAAGTCGATAAGCCGCTAGTACTGCCCATCAATCAAAAGGTGCGTTTCTTGATGACATCTGATGATGTTATCCACTCATGGTGGGTACCCGCTTTCGCGGTTAAAAAAGATGCCAACCCAGGCTTTATCAACGAAGCCTGGACTCGTATTGATAAGCCTGGAACTTATCGCGGTCAATGTGCTGAGTTATGCGGTAAAGACCATGGATTTATGCCTATTGTGGTACAAGCCTTATCGGAGACTGATTTTGATAATTGGTTAGTTGAACAAAAACAACTGGCCAATAATGCTGCAGTCGCTGCAGCCGCATCAATGTCACAAACCTTGTCCCTTGAAGAGCTAAACACGCAGGGCGAGCAAGTGTACATAGCGCGGTGCGCCGCTTGTCACCAACCTAATGGGGCGGGTCTTCCCGGTGTATTCCCATCATTGATTGGCAGTCCTATCATAAAAGGCCCTGTTGACGATCACCTCAATATTGTATTAAACGGTAAACCAGGCACCGCAATGCAAGCCTTTGCCAAGCAACTTAGCGCCATAGAAATTGCCGCAGTGATTACCTTTGAGCGAAATGCTTGGGGCAACAACAGTGGCGATGTTGTTCAAGCAGCTGATGTGGGTAACTTCTCAAGTAGTAACGCGTCAAGCACTGAGCCGATCGAGGTCGTAGCCGATGCAGCAAGTACCATTGCCGCAACAACGACAGACATTACCGATGCGGCCACAGAAAAAACCACTCAAGCTATAGAAGCCGTTGCCAAGGTTGTGACACCTGAAGTTGTTGCAGCGGCAGATCTGCCCACCTTAACCTTGGAGCAATTAATCGCTGAAGGTGAGCAGGTTTATGCCACTGTTTGTGCTGCATGTCACCAGGCCTCTGGCGCTGGTTTACCCGGCGCTTTCCCTTCACTTATTGGCAGCCCTGTCGTTAGCGGACCGGTTAGCGGACATATCGATATCGTTATGCACGGCAAACCAGGCACCGCAATGCAAGCATTTAGTAGTCAACTCAGCCCTCAAAAAATGGCGGCAGTGATTACTTATGAGCGCAATGCGTGGGGCAATAATTCTGACGAGGCGGTGCAAGCTGCCGATGTCGCTAGCCATGGACAGTAGGGGAAAACAATGAGCACAACAACGCACGATACAATTGCTACCGCTCATGATGATCATCATCACGGAGCGCCGAAAGGGCTAATGCGCTGGCTACTCACCACTAACCATAAAGATATCGGCTCGCTGTATTTATGGTTTAGTTTCATTATGTTTCTAACTGGCGGTGCGATGGCTATGGTCATTCGAGCTGAGTTATTTCAGCCGGGATTACAGCTAGTCGAACCTAACTTTTTTAATCAGATGACCACAGTTCATGGTCTTATTATGGTCTTTGGCGCGGTAATGCCAGCTTTTACTGGATTAGCTAACTGGTTAATTCCAATGATGATCGGTGCGCCAGACATGGCACTACCGCGGATGAACAACTGGAGTTTTTGGATTTTACCGTTCGCCTTTTCCATGTTACTAGGTTCGCTATTCATGGAAGGTGGTGGTCCTAATTTTGGTTGGACATTCTACGCCCCACTCTCAACCACTTATAGTCCTGACAGCACCGCTTTGTTTGTATTTGCCATTCATATGATGGGGATCAGTTCGATAATGGGCGCCATTAACGTTATCGTGACCATAGTCAATATGCGCGCCCCTGGTATGACATGGATGAAATTACCGCTGTTTGTGTGGACTTGGCTTATTACCGCATTTTTACTGATTGCGGTGATGCCAGTGCTTGCGGGCGCGGTCACCATGGTGTTAACCGATAAGTTTTTCGGTACTAGCTTTTTTGATGCCGCAGGTGGCGGCGATCCGGTGATGTTCCAGCATATTTTCTGGTTCTTCGGTCATCCTGAAGTTTACATCATGATTTTACCGTCATTCGGCATTATCTCGGCGATTGTTCCGACCTTTAGTCGTAAAAAATTGTTTGGTTATTCCTCTATGGTTTATGCCACTGCCAGCATTGCCGTGCTGTCATTCTTGGTGTGGGCACATCATATGTTTACCACGGGTATGCCTGTGTTTGCAGAGCTATTTTTCATGTATTGCACCATGTTAATTGCTGTCCCTACTGGGGTGAAAGTGTTTAATTGGGTGGCAACCATGTGGCGCGGTTCGATGACATTTGAAACACCGATGCTCTTTGCGGTCGCGTTTATCATCCTGTTCACCATTGGCGGGTTTTCGGGTCTGATGCTGGCAATTACCCCTGCTGATTTCCAATATCACGACACTTACTTTGTGGTGGCTCATTTTCATTATGTGTTGGTCACAGGGGCGATATTTTCCATTATGGCAGCGGCATATTATTGGCTGCCCAAATGGACCGGTCATATGTACAACGAAACCTTAGGGAAATGGCATTTTTGGTGTTCGGTTATCTCCGTCAATGTACTATTTTTCCCGATGCATTTCTTAGGCTTAGCAGGCATGCCGAGAAGGATCCCAGATTACGCTGTACAGTTTGCCGATGTAAATCAAATTGTATCAATTGGTGGGTTCGCATTTGGTTTATCTCAGTTTATTTTCCTCGCGGTGGTACTCAAATGCATTAAGGGTGGCAAACCCGCTGGAGATAATCCTTGGCAAGCAGCAGAAGGCTTAGAATGGTCGATTGCCAGTCCAGCGCCATATCACTCGTTTACCACTCCGCCGGAGATTAAATGAGATGACGCAACCAACAAGATCAAATCGTAAGTTATTAATCATGCTGATTGCTGGATCAATTGGTATGTTTGGATTTGGTTTTGCGCTGGTACCGCTTTATGACGTGCTCTGCGATACATTGGGTATAAATGGCAAAACCCAAAATAGTGCCAGCAGCTATGAAGCGGTGGTGGTTGATAAAAGCCGAACCGTAACCATTGAATTTGTCACCCAAGTTCAATCAAATATGCCGTGGGAATTTAGCCCTAAAGTTAACCAAATAAGCGTGCATCCTGGTGAGCTTACTCACGCACAATTTTTGGTTAAAAACCTGTCTTCACGCGACACCGTAGGCCAAGCGATCCCTTCGGTATCGCCTGGCCAAGGGGCGGCGTACTTCAATAAAACGGAATGTTTTTGCTTTAATCAACAACCCTTAGCAGCGTCTGCCACAGCAGAATTACCACTGATTTTTTACGTGGACCCTGATTTACCAGCGTCCATTAATACATTGACTCTCTCTTATACCCTTTATGACATCACCGATAAACAAGCGATCGACATAGAGCAAGGAGCAGCAAAATGACAACAAAGTATCAACCTTATTATGTACCATCCCAAAGTGCGTGGCCGATAATAGGTGCTATTGGTTTATTTTTAATTGCGTTTGGTGCTGGCAATTATATACAACAATTAACCACAGAAAAAACCTCTGGGGGTTACATTTTACTCGCGGGTTTGGCCGTCATTATTTTTATGATTTTTGGCTGGTTTAAAACCGTTATTGATGAGTCCATGGCTGGATTGTATTCAGCGCAAATGGATCGTTCGTTTAGACAAGGAATGAGCTGGTTTATTTTTTCTGAAATTATGTTTTTTGGGGCATTTTTCGGCGCACTCTTTTATGCACGCATGATTTCAGTGCCTTGGCTTGGGGGCGCATCAAATAATGCCATGACTCATGAAGTGTTGTGGCCTGCCTTTGAGGCTATTTGGCCACTGGTAAAAACGCCTGATGGTACCGCAACCGAAGCCATGCCGTGGACGGGTTTGCCATTAATCAACACCATGATACTGCTAACCTCATCGGTTACATTACACTTTGCCCATACCAACCTCGAAAAAGCCAATCGTAAACCCTTGATCATCTGGTTAGCGCTGACGGTTATTTTGGGTATTGCATTTCTCGGTTTACAGGTTGAAGAGTATAGCCATGCTTACCAAGAAATGGGGCTAACACTCTCTTCTGGTGTATACGGTAACACCTTCTTTCTGTTAACCGGTTTTCACGGTATGCACGTGACGATTGGCACCCTGTTCTTAATTATTTTGTTACTCAGAATTGTCAAAGGGCATTTTACGCCCGACAAGCATTTCGCTTTTCAAGCGGGAAGTTGGTATTGGCACTTTGTTGATGTGGTGTGGTTATGCTTATTCATCTTTGTCTACGTGTTGTAAATCAACATTAATAAGGTCTGGGGTTAGGCTGAATGTAGCCAAGCCCTAAGGCCACCAGCAACACCACAATCACAGCAATAGAAAACAACACTCGGCGACCTAGAAAATGACTCATAGGTTGCTGATGTTGCCCTTTAACCATAATAACTAAGGCTCTACCTAAGTTAAATAATATGAATAAAAGCAACGAGACTAAAACTAACTTAACAATGAAAGGGGTTGTCACAGGCAATCCTTTTAGCAGTGTGGGTGTGTCTCAAATATTATTGGTAATCATTACTTTGGTCGTGTTTGGCTTATTGGTCAAGCTAGGATTATGGCAATTATCACGGGCAGCGTTTAAACAAGAGTGGCAAAGCACATTACTTCAGCGCCAACAGCAGCAAGCTCTCACTTATGAAGACATGTTGGCATTGGTTGAATCATCAAAGCGACAAACCGCCTCTCAGCCAGAGGCGTCTTTACTGACGGGTTATCGCTTATCGATTTATGCTAAACCAGCCAATAACACCGTACTGCTGTTAGACAATCAAGTGTATCAAGGCCAAGTGGGCTATTTAGCTTACCAAGTATTTGAGATAACGCCTGATCAACCTTGGATATTAGTTGAACTCGGCTTTGTTCCAGCAAATAAAGATCGTCGAATATTACCGGAGCTCACAGCGTTAAAAGTCGATTACTACACACTATTGGGTCGGGTATACCAAAAGCAAACCAACCCATTAAGTGATCAATTATATCCGGAGAAGTTAGCAGATATAGATGCCCCGCTACGTTTTCAAAACATCAACATCGCGGCATTGGCTGACATGTTGGCTCATCCGCTGATCTCTGTGGTACTGCAACCAGAGAATGTCCCGAGTTATAACTTACCTCAACCCTGGGTGCCGATCCCACTATCGGCGCACAAGCATCAAGGTTATGCCTTGCAATGGTTCACGATGGCAGGAGTCTTTTTAGGATTAATGAGCTGGATAGCATTTCGACAATTTCGACGTTAAGCCTCGTCGTGAAAAATTAACTTAACAATAATATCAAAATGATAAAGAGGAGATGGAATGAACTCCCTACCTAAAAAAAGCAATAAAGCATTAATAGTATTACTGCTGGTATTTATTTTACCGGTAGCTTTGGCCAAATTAGTGTTAAGCCTAGAACTGTATAATGGTGCGGCGACTAACAAGGGGGCGTTAATCACTCCCGAAGTAAATTATGCCAATTTAGCCATGGACAACCCCAAACCACACGTATGGCAAGTGCTGTTTTTTCTACCTGAAACGTGCAATGAACAGTGCCAAGAACGCCTGTATATTTTACATCAAAGCTATATCGCACTGGGTAAAGATCGGGATCGTGTTACCCCTATCATTGTGGTTAATAACAGCAGCGACACCAAGATACTTAAGCAATTAAATATCGGCTTCGATCAAGTAAACGCCAATCAAGCACTGGCAACCATGCTGACAGAGCAACGTCTAGTTATTGTCGATCCTCTCGGAAACTTGGTGATGCAATATGACAATGTGATAGGTCACGACGCCAATATCGCCCAAGGCAAAGCCATGATTGCTGATTTACGCAAAATGCTTAAGTTGTCGAGGGTAGGCTAATGGCAATTGAGCGATTAATCAAATTCACTTTGGTGTTTACCTTGGCGGTTATTCTAATGGGCGCCTATACACGCCTGTCAGATGCCGGATTAGGTTGCCCAGACTGGCCGGGATGTTATGGTCACTTGGCCTTTCCAAGTGCAAGTCATGATTTAGCCAACATTGAGAGTCGTTTTCCTGATGCTCAAATTGAGCCTGAAAAGGCATGGCTGGAAATGATCCATCGTTATATCGCCGGAACATTAGGCTTAATGGTTTTAGCCATTTTAATTTTATGTCTTAAACAGCCTCAAGCCCCCAAAAAACTTCCCATCTTTATTGCTGGGCTCATTGTGTTTCAAGCCGCGCTTGGCATGTGGACTGTCACGATGAAATTAATGCCTATTGTGGTTATGGCACACCTTATTGGTGGTTTTAGCCTATTTGCCTTGTTACTACTCTTGTATCTACGGCTAAAGCCATTACGGATCCCCGGAGGTGATACCTATGCTCGTAAGCTGATCCCGTTAGCATTAGTCAGTTTAGGGGTGTTAGTCATTCAAATTATACTCGGCGGCTGGACCTCATCCAATTACGCTGCGCTTGCCTGCACCACGTTGCCCATTTGTGAAGGGAATTGGGTCGATAACTTACGTTTTGCCGATGCTTTTTCACCATTTCAAGGCGATCATCCTAGTTTTGAATTTGGCGTATTAGACTACGCAACTCGAATGACTATTCATATTAGCCACCGAATTTGGGCGGTTGTTACCGCCATAACCCTGATCGTACTGGCACTAAAATTACGTTATGCCCAATCACACATTATGCGTAACAGTGGTTACTTATTAGTGTTGTTAATCATAGTTCAAGTCGGACTGGGTATTAGTAATGTAGTGATGAATTTACCCTTGGGTATCGCGGTATCACACAATGGAGGCGCAGCCTTATTGCTGCTTACCTTAGTCTTTATTAATTATGCCTTATGGCGCAAAGCATAGGCGAGGAACGACCATGACAAAACTTGTTACGATTAGTCACCATCAACTTAAATTAACCCTGCAATGGCGCGCTTATTTTGAAATGACCAAACCCAAGGTTGTTGCGCTAATGTTGCTGACCGTATTAGTCGGTATGTGTTTATCTGTGCCCGGTATAGTGCCGCTTCAACCTTTGGTCGCGGGAATGGCAGGGATTGCGATGATGGCGGGGGCTGCGGCGGCATTTAATCACTTAATTGACCGTAAAATCGATGCTTTAATGGCTCGCACCTATAACCGCCCATTACCGAAAGGAAAAATATCAGCAACCAAGGCGTCGGCATTTGCGGTGTCACTTGGCGCGCTCGGTTTTGTGGTGTTATATACCTTAGTTAATCCCCTAACAGCTTGGCTAACCTTTGCCAGCTTGATTGGTTATGCCTTGGTTTATACGGCTTATCTTAAGCGAGCCACCTCACAAAACATTGTCATCGGGGGATTAGCTGGCGCGATGCCACCGTTACTCGGTTGGACCGCGATAACCAATGAACTACACGGTTACGCCTTATTATTGGTCATAATTATCTTCACTTGGACACCGCCACATTTTTGGGCATTAGCTATCCATCGCCGTAAAGAATATGCCAAGGTTAATATTCCAATGTTACCGGTGACCCATGGAGTCGAATTTACCAAAACCTGTATTTTGCTTTACACCATTTTATTAGCCATTGCCTGTCTACTCCCGGTTTTAGTCGGCATGTGTGGTCCGATATATTTGGTCGGTTCAACCTTACTCAGTTGCGGTTTTATCTATAAAGCCTGGCAGTTAAAATTTCATGACTATCCAGAACTCGCCATGCAGGTGTTTAAATTTTCAATTTATCATTTAATGATATTGTTCATTGTATTATTAGTGGACCATTATTTTTGGGTAAACGCTTAAATTAGAAAGGGAAATACATTGAAGATAACGATTATTGTAGGGCTATTTCTTTTGGTCGTGGCCGGTGGGGTCGCTTATCAAAAAATGCAAACCGAACCTATGGAACTGGCGACCAGTTATGTATTTGAACAGCCACGCACATTAGCCCCATTTACATTGGCAGACCAGTTTGGTAATTCGTTTACGAACCAAACATTGCAAGGTAAATGGAGTTTATTTTTTATTGGTTACACCGCTTGCCCTGATGTATGTCCAACCACCTTAAATAAACTTGCGGCGGCTTACCCAAAGCTACAAAAAATAGCCAGTAATGTACAAGTGGTGTTTGTATCTGCTGACCCTAAACGTGACACTCAAGCTAAACGATTAGATTACATCAACTTTTTTAATAAAGACTTTAAAGCCGTCAGTGCAGAACACACAGATTTATTTCCATTCAGCCGTGATCTAGGCTTTGTGTATGCCATGGTAGGAGATGACAGCGATTATCAAGTAGACCATAGCGCATCTTATGTGTTGGTTTCACCGAGGGTTGAAAAAATTGCGGTATTTAAAACCAAGCCACAACCAGGCCAGTTACCACAAATTATTAATGCTGAGCTTATTGCTGACTTTGCTCAAATAGTTGCATCTTGGCACTAGCCATTATTGAATAACCGCTTATTAACCCGAGCTGAGGTTAAATTACTCTTCAAGCCAGTGACCATTATCTTGCGGGCGGATCCACGCTTGTGAAAACCAATAATAACCCGTTTTTGTTTTACTCGGTGCGGTGCAATTGTAGCGCGAACGTCCTGGGGCTAAATCTGATGATGCCTGAATGGATAAGCGATTTTCACTTAACCAAATGGGTTTTTTAGCGCCTTGTCCTTGAATAAAACACATCACTTGATGTGGATATATATCCTGAGTGTCGAGAGTCAGCACCAATTTAGGCCGCCATTGACCTGAAACTAATAGTGGATCGCTTATATTTTGCTTAATAACCGGCATAGGTAAGCTGGAAAATTTAACCGTTAAACTTGCCAAATCAGCAAAAGCATTGGCCACCGGAAAACGGGGTAATGCGGTTAATGATGCATACTCTCCCGCCGCACCAGATTGTTGACCAAAACCAACAAAACCATGCTTAGCCAAAATAGCTTCCAGCTTGTTGGTGTATTCACCATAAGGGTAAGCAAACATTTTTACACTTTGACCCGTTCGTTTTAAGATCTCCGCTTCCGTCGATAGAATATTATCTTCAACGCGTACTTGCCATTGGTCTTGGGTTTCTTTGCCTTGGCGGCGAATTAAATGTTCGTGTCCCCAGCTATGGTTAGCAATGGTTACCCCTTGCTCTGACAGAGTGTTAATATCTTGCCAACTCATCATCCCTTTGAAACCCGCATCAATCGGCGCAACAGAAATAAATACCGTATAAGGAAACTGATGCGCCACCAATATAGGCGCGGCATTATTAATAATACTTTCATAGCCGTCATCAAAGGTGATCACAATACTGTTATTGTCTAATGCCGTGTTATGCTTTAGAGACTCAACCGCATGAGTTAATGAAATCACCGTAAAATCATTATCAGCCAAGTACTGCATCTGCTCG
This sequence comes from Shewanella sp. T24-MNA-CIBAN-0130, assembly GCF_040310185.1. Taxonomy (NCBI): domain Bacteria; kingdom Pseudomonadati; phylum Pseudomonadota; class Gammaproteobacteria; order Alteromonadales; family Shewanellaceae; genus Shewanella; species Shewanella sp. T24-MNA-CIBAN-0130. Next base: position 147,753 of record NZ_JBEOPP010000002.1, read on the forward strand.
GCAAACTGACTAGGTGTCACACTAGTACTTTTAGGCGTGTTTTCAGATACATGATGGTATTGTAAAATAACCACGGCATTGGCATCACAATGCAATACACTCAAACTGAACACCGCCAACAATAACGCTATTTTCTTAACCATGATTATCCATACCTATGTCTGTTAGCACACTACTGTTCAACCGCCAAAAAAATCGCCAATTATTAGCATTAGCGACCCCCATGATATTGTCTAATATCACTATCCCTCTATTAGGATTAGTTGATACCGCAGTAATTGGGCATCTTGAACAAGCTTACTATCTTGGCGGCGTGGCACTAGGCAGTACCATTATCACCTTGATGATTTGGTTGCTTGGTTTTTTACGTATGTCCACCACAGGACTCGTTGCACAAGCCTACGGTGCTAATGATACCTCAACTCAGCAACAATTACTGATACAAGGTTGCAGCCTAGCATTAACCTTAGGCTTAGTTGGCGTAATACTGCAATCTCCCCTGCTCAATTTAGCACTAAGTCTGAGTGATGCCAGCGAACAAGTGATGCTCTATTGTCGTCAATATGTCGAAATTCGAATTTGGTCATTGCCTTTTGCCCTTACCAATTTGGTGCTACTGGGTTGGTTGCTTGGTCGCCAAGCGCCCAAAGCAGCCATGTGGCAACTCATTATCGCTAACAGCGTCAATATTATTCTCGATCTTGTGTTTGTTATGGTCTTTAAATGGAATGTGCAAGGCGTGGCTTTGGCATCGGTTATTGCTGATATCTGTGCTTTTTCAGTGGCATTAGTCATGGTTAAACGCCAGCTGGTTGATATGGGCGGACTAAAATTAAGCCAAGTTATCGCGCATTTATCATGGCGTGGATATGCTCGTTTACTCACCTTAAATCGTGATATTTTTATCCGCAGCTTGTGTTTGCAAGCCGCCTTTAGCTTTATGACTTTCTATGGTGCCGGATTAGGCGACAACATTATTGCCGCTAATGCGGTACTGCTCAATTTACTGATGCTGATATCTTATGCGTTAGATGGCATAGCCTATTATGCCGAAGCTGAAGTGGGCCGCGCATTTGGCCAAAAAAACCCAACCTTACTCCATGACAGCGTAGTACTCGCATTTTGCTGGTCGGCAATGGTTGCGGTGTTATTTAGCCTGCTATTTTGGTTGGCAGGGCCATGGATAATTCAGCTATTAACCAACATAGAAGCAGTACAAGATACCGCAAATAATTATTTAATCTGGCTTATTTTCATGCCTATATTAGCGTTTGGCTGCTACTTATTCGATGGTGTATATATTGGTGCCGCCCATGGGCAGATAATGCGAAATAGCATGATATTGGCCACCTTTGGAATTTATTTCCCCTGCTGGTACGTGTTGCAAGATTGGGGTAACCACAGTCTGTGGGCTGCGATGTCAATATTCATGCTATGCCGAAGCTTGACTCTTGGCTGGCACTATTACTACAAACTCAGGTATCAACTGCTGACCACATCATAGTGCTTATGAGTCATCAAACTTATCCCGTAATAGCACTAGAACGAACGAAGCCTATTGATACCACAATTCAGAGAATAGCTGCGACACTCCTAATTGAGATTAATTCCAGTAAAAATGTATGCCGCAATGAAGCATTTACATAAACCCGTTAACGACATCGAACGTGAAAATGGCGATCACAATGTCAGCAATAATCCACATCGCCTAAGAAAAACTAGTGAAATAGAACACTTCTTAGCGACCAATCTTGGGGTAAAATAACCTCAAATAGCCCAAGTCGTCACACACGAGAATACTATGACTCAAGAATTGATTATTACCGACATTGAAGTTGGCAACGGTAAAACTGCAGTTAAAGGTGCGTTAATTACAACCCGCTACAGTGGACGTTTAACCGATGGCACCCAGTTTGATGCTTCTGATGCGTTTCAATGTGTCATCGGCACAGGTAGAGTCATTAAAGGCTGGGATCAGGGTATTATCGGCATGAATGTGGGCGGTAAACGAAAATTATCAGTACCGGCCCATCTAGCCTATGGCGAACGTCAAATGGGCGATCGTATTCCAGCAAATTCAGCTTTGTTTTTTGATATCGAATTACTTGAAGTGCTCACACGAGACGACTGAAGTCCAAGCTATACCAACAAAAAACGCGACCCATAATAAGGTCGCGTTTCTCAATTCAAGCGTCAATCTTGGCATTATTATGCGTAAGAATGGTCACCATGCTGGTGTTCGGTCACATCTCGAACGCCGGTTAATTCCGTTGGGAACATATCTAACAGCTGCTTCTCGATACCATTTTTTAAGGTGATATCAACTTGAGAACAACCGTTACATCCACCACCAAACTGCAATACTGCAACACCATCATCAGTAATTTCTATCAAGGTGATGTTACCGCCGTGGCTGGCAAGTTGTGGATTAATTTCTGACTGAATAACATACTCGATACGTTCAACTAACGGCGCATCACCAGACACTTTACGCATTTTTGCGTTAGGCGCTTTTAATGTCAGTTGCGAACCAAGCTGGTCGGTTACAAAATCAATGCTGGCATCATCTAAGAAAGGGGCGCTCTTTTCATCGACCATAGCGCTGAAGCCATTAAATGGAAGTTCTACATCATCAGCTTCAGCGGCATCAGGTGGACAATAAGACACACCACATTCAGCTTGAGCGGTACCTGGACTTATCACGAAAACACGAATATGAGTGCCTTCTGGCTGATCGGCCAACAACTTTACGAAATGGGCCTGAGCTGTATCGGAAATGGTGATCATAAAAACCTGCTCCGTCAGGGTATACCTGAGTAAATTAGTAAGAATTAGATCTATGATACCCTGTGTTGCATTGGCTTTGTAGTGTCAGTGAGACAAGATCTTAAAAAAATGATCTAGTGCAAAGTTTTTTAAGCCAAATAAACTTCAGCAAACAAGATCCTCAGCCTTATAAGTAATGAGTAAGTTACTGGTTATATTAGATAATAAAACTGGTTATTATTAAAATCGAATTAATCTAACAATCCGGGCGCTTCAGCACGCGCAAGGCACCAAGTTTGTACATGGACAAATTGTGTACTAAATAATCGCGCAATTTCATCCACTGTAGTGCCTGTAGTGACAACATCATCAATCAAAGCGACACGCTGGTACGTCATCCCATCCAATAATCTGAATGCACCATGACAGTTTTTACGCCTCTGTTTACCCGCTAATCCCGTTTGTGGTGAAGTATCAACAACCCTGATTAAACAACTGTCGTCGACAGGAATATTGGTTAATAGACTTAATTCTTTCGCTATTAACCAGGCTTGATTAAAGCCTCGCTGCCGCAAACGATTTGGATGTAAAGGTACCGGGATCAACACCTGTGGCCGCCTAATGATGCCATGTTTAATGAGTAATTCGATTCGACAAGCTAATTGCTGAGTTATCGCGTTAAGCGGCGCACATTGTTGTTGGTATTTAATCGCGGCGATAAGAGGCCCTAACCCTTGATGATAACTGCAAGGTGCAACAACCCAATTGGGTGTGTGTTGAAGGCATTTACCACAATATGCCTGCAGCACTGCTATTTCGCGACCACAACCTAAACACACTTCATGCTGATACAAACTCGCCGCTAAGCACTCTTGGCAAACACCCGTGAGTACTTGATTAGGAAACAATTGCTGATAACCCGTTTGCTCTATCCTTTGCTGGCACAGCAAGCAACGGTTGGGTAAACTGGCCAGTAAAATGACTCTTGCACGCTGAACACTGTTGGTGCATAAGCGTAATACGTGGGCGATGTTGACTGAATTATTGATTGGCGGCATTGGCTATTCATTCCATTAAATAGGCTCAAAAGAGGTATTAACCGTGAGTTTTCCTGCATTGCATATTGATACCGAAGGCTCTCAAGGCCAAGACATCGTGTTATTACACGGTTGGGGGGTGAATAACCAAGTCTTCAGTCCATTAAAAAACGCATTGCAACAGTATAGAGTGCATTATGTTGATTTGCCGGGTTTTGGTTTGAGCCCCAATATCGATGGTGACATTACCCAGTGGGCACAAGCGTTGGCTGAACAACTTCCACAGCAGGCTATTTGGATAGGTTGGTCATTAGGTGGATTGATTGCTAGCCAAGTTGCCATTAACAACCCAGAGTCAGTGGCAGCATTAGTCACTATTGCCTCATCACCCTGTTTTATGGCTCGCGAAGCCAACAACTTAGCCCCAGCTTGGTTTGGGATCCAGCCACAGGTGTTAGCACAGTTTTCAAGCCAATTAAGCCACGATTTATTCCGCACAGTAGAACGCTTTTTGGCGATCCAAGCCATGGGAAGTGATAATCCAAAATCCGATATTCTACACATCAAAAACTTAGTGTTAAATAAACCATTACCGACACAACAAGCATTGTCGCAAGGATTGGATATGTTAGCGCAAGTGGATTTACGGGCAACGATCGCTCAAATAGAGCAACCGTGGTTACGTATATGGGGCAAGTTAGATAGTTTGGTGCCGAGAAAGATTATCACTGCATTACCTAACAGTGACAACATTGAAGATGTGGTGATCCATAAGGCATCCCATGCGCCGTTTATTTCCCATCCAGATGCTTTTTTAGGCCATTTATTACCTTGGATCACAAAATACAGCTAAAAATAACCTAATAGCGCTTTAGCCTTAGCGAAATATTGACTATAATTTAGTCAGGACATCGTATTGGCAAGGTCAAGATGATTATCACCACTCATTATCCGCAAGTGCCGCTAGCAACGTCAAATGTTGCAACGGATCTTGCGCGAGTGGACAACCAACAAAAACCGCCGATCCTTCCACCGCAAGAACCGGCTAAAGGCCACCGAGAGCGATCATTAAATCCACAAAATGAACGCGCTACGGCTTATATCGTCGCAGAAAAAAAACAACAGCAAGAACAGGCCAAGCGCCAGCAACAAAACCTCACCCAACAACAATCTGTTGCCCCTAAATCCGCCGCAGCACAAGCTGTTAGTGTTAAGACAATCAGAGTTATGGCAAGCCATACACCGGCATTGCAACGTAAAGATATTCAGCTAAAAACCCAAACGGTGGCCGCAAAAAAAACAGCGGAACCTTGGCAGCGCCAACTCATCGACGCTGGCGTATCAAAAGCGACCTATCAGCAATTTGGCCAACGGATTGGTCAATTCTATCAACAACAATCCGCGCCAAACAATGAGTCTCAGTTACAAATATTAGCGTGATACTTCGGTGGCTTTTTCGGTGGTCGTTATATCAGAGAGTGTTGGCTTAGCCTCTGTATTCGCCGTACGATACAACATTTTGTTATAGGCCAAACTGCCCCATAACGCCCACCCTAATGCCGCTTCCGCTTGTGTCTCATCCAATGTCGTCGGTGTCATTTTTTCTGTAGCAAAATCGTACATCACACTTTCTGGAGGTAATTCAGGTTGTAAAATTGTCATTTTATCCCCCTCTAATAAACCAAAGTTTTGATTGTACTGCATCATCGCTCGGCCAGGCCAAGAATCTGGTTCTTTGGTTAAATCACGGCCTAACATCGGATAATTATCAGAAATGCCAAGCAAAGAAACTAACGTCGGCGCCATGTCAATCTGGCTGACAATACGAGGGTCTCGCTTCATATCAATACCGTCGCCTAAAATAAGCCCAGGAATACGAAAACGAGACACAGGCACTAATGCTGCGCCGCCAACACGACTATCGTGATCGGCTATAATCAAAAATAAAGTATCTTTCCAATACGTTGATTTTTTGGCTTTCTTGAAAAACTCACCCAAGGCATAATCGGCATATTTTACCGCGTTGTGCATGGTGTACTGCGGTTGTTCATACAGCTCAATTCGATCATCAGGGAACTCATACGGATCATGGTTGCTTGAGCTAAACACTAAACTAAAGAATGGCTTACCTTCTTTGTGCATTCGCGAAAACTCTTCATCGGCGCGGAACAATAGATCCTCATCAGAGACTCCCCAAGACGCTATAAACGCTGGGTCCTTATAGTCACCTTGATCAACAATATCGGAAAAACCATTGCCTAAAAAGAAACTGCGCATATTATCAAAATGACTTTCGCCGCCATAAATAAACTGCGTGGTATAGCCATGTTGTTTTAATAAATCCGCAATGGTAAAAAAGCCGGTTTGGCTTTTACCTAGCTTAACGACCGCCCTTGCTGGCGTTGGCGTAAAACCGGTTGTCACCGCCTCAATACCTCTTACCGAGCGCGTACCTGTCGCGTATAAGTTTTCAAAAAACCACCCTTGTTGAGATAACTCATCAATATTGGGGGTTAACGGTAAGCCACCTAAACTACCCACAAAACGCGCACCTAAGCTTTCTTGTAAAATGATCACAAGGTTCTTCGGTTTACCGCTATAACTAGCTTGATTAAATGACAACGACGGTATATCTGCTGAGGTAAATGCACTCAGTGGCCGACCACTTTCACGGCGCACAATATCAATCACTTTATCATAGGGTAGTTTGCCATACACTTTCGATGCATCTTGTTCATTACCCATCTGCTTAATCGCAAAAATTAATGAAAAAGATGAGTTAAGAACTAAGGAATTAATTAACGGATCGTCAGAAAATGCCACCAGTGAAGGATTAAGCGGACGGTGCCCCAATGATGAACGCGCACCTAGTATCGTAATCGCAATGACCATCACCGCCACCACTGGGCGCCAATACCATTTAGGGTAACAAATACGCTGAGTGAGTTTACCGCTAAACCACCACCCCCCCCACAAACTGCCGATAGTGATCAATCCAGAAAGGATAAGCTCAGCTTTACGCCCAGCCCATAGCATAGATAATACTTCTTTTGGATAAACTAAATATTCTACGTATAAACGGTTAGGTCTAAAGCCATATTCGGCAATAAATGACGGCGAGGAGGCTTCAAGAAAAATAATCACCCATAAACCTAGTGTTAACCACACTCGTAATATCATCACCCAAGCTCGGCCAACTAAATGCTCCCCAGAAAACACTACGGTTCCTAAAGCTGCTATGCCCCATAACCAACACACTGAAGCAAAATCAACGCGCAGCCCCTGAATAAAAATATAACCCCAACCTTGCGCATCACTGACGCGGTCGGCCTGCCACAAAGACAAACCTAGGCGGCTTAGGCTCAAGATAATAAGTGACATAACACTGAATATAATAATGACTTGGAGTAAACTTCGCGAAGTGTGTGGTGTGGATAGCGACGAAGAACGTTCGCTAAGCCCAAAGAAATTTACAGCCATTTATTGCTCCAATATTATTGTTTTTTTATTACTACATACGTCATTTATATTCAACAAGTCGTGCCAAACGTAGCATGTTTGTTATTTACAACAGATTAATGCTCGTTCTCAAGGTCGATTTACCTTGATAAGTGTCGTCTTTACGGTTTGATTAACCCAATCAAATTAAAAATATATTGCTATCTTTATCAATATATTAACTAACACTCATAAGAGGTGAGATCTCTGACACTAAAACGTTCTGAACCTAGGACTCTAATTGACTATCAAAGTTCAGTGACAATCGACCTATATTAACCTTTTACTAACGATTCGGCTCAATCATTTATCACTTCAATGTGATCTGCATTAGAACAATCTTGTTTAGCCGTCAGCGATTGCTGGGATGTGCAGACTAAACCTAATTTTGTCAGAGGAAACCAACGTAAAGTAAAATTCAAACCCATTCAATTTAGCGATATTTTCCACTATCGCCAATCCTAATCCATGACGTTCACTATTTGAGCGCGACCGTTCGGTTTGAAATAATGGTAATGTGAGTCGTTGTAAATCATTAGCCTTGATGGCGGTCACCAATTGATTCTCAACGCTTATCGTTAAGCCTTGGTCATCGGATACTAAGCATATTTGAATCGCCGAGTCTGATGGGCTGTAGTAGAGCGCATTATCAAATAAGTTGCTTAGAATGAGGTGTAAAGAAAACTCATCAGCAAAACAGTGATCATTGGAAGCTCGATTGTCAATATTCAAGCGAGAATGGATAGTCGCGAACTTAAATGCTAACTCATCAACAATTTGATCCATCAAGGCGTTAATATAGATATCTTGTCGATGGAGATTAATATTTTCAGATGAGGCTTGTTGCAATAGTAATAGATTATTGACTATCGTTTTCATCCGTAAACTAATATTGAGTACATCTTGTTTATAACTCACACCAATACGTTGATCATCTGGATAACGAATGTAGATCTCGCTTAAGCTGATCAATTCACTGATAGGGGTTTTCAATTCATGAGCAATATCGGCGGTAATGCGCTTTTCTGTTTGTAAGTATTGCTGGCTTAACTGAATAAACTTATTCAGTTCGTTGCGTATTGGCTCAATCTCAGTATAACGCTCAAAATGCGACGATAATGGGATGTGTTTTTGGGTTACATCGACGTTTTTTAACGCCAGATTTAATTCGTTAAGTGGCATTAATCCCCGATAAATGACCTTAACCACAGCCCAACGGATCAACACAATCACCAGCAATAAACCAATCGCTAAACTAGAATCAATGATCACCGAAATCTGGGTTAAATCTGTGGTAGCAATCGCAATAGTGAGCCACATAGGCTCAATTTTACTCGCTAGTATTGAGCTATTGCTAGGAACTTGCGGCTCAAAATAAGACACCATAGCGCGACCATCTCTGCCATCTGGTAACACCACATCAGCAAAGATTTCACTGTTTAATGGCAGGTCTTGTTTTAATAAATCCATATCTGGAAACTGGCTTAACGACTCCGAACGCTCAAAAACTGCATCGCCTTGCCATAACTGGAAAAAACTCGCTTTCGTTGAGATGCCAAATTCGGGCATAAACTCACCTGCAAAATCAAACTCTGTGCCATTTTTAGTCACTTTTACTAATGTTTTTAGGTAATTAGACTTATCGGTGAGAGCACTGTCAAATTCAACATCAACCCAGTTATCTATGCTGATATCAATGGCAAGAAACACTAAAATTAAAATCGCTGAGACCACATATGTCATGGTGTTCACTAAATGCGTGCTTAACGATCTCATTAATGTTCACCCACAAAATAGCCAAAACCACGTTTATTTTTAATTGGTAGGGTTGATCCAACTGCTTTGGCTTTTTTTCGCACTGACGATAAATGAGCCTCGATGGTATTTTTCGACAAATGGTTAAATGAGCCCACAACCGCTTCACTAATTTGTTCAGGATTGAGTAATTGTTTAGGATTACTAAATAAATACTCAACAATTTTAAATTCGTTTTTAGTCAGATCGATATAGTGGCCATTGGCATAAAGAGATTTGTTACTGGTATCAAGCACAAAATCAGCAATACAAATCGTTTTGGCTTGTTGATTCAGCCCACCACGACGGCCAAGGGTCATTAATCTCGCTTGTAATTCATCGAAAGAAAAAGGTTTGCACAGATAGTCATCTGCACCCGCCAATAGCCCCGTCACCCGATCTTCGGCTTGAGATTTAGCCGATAAAATAATCACCTTCGTTTGATTACCTAGTTTACGGATGCTTTTCAACAAACTCAGCCCATCTACATTAGGCAACATTAAATCTAAAATAATAAAGTCATACTGGTTAGTGAGCGCCATACTTAAGCCCTCAGAACCATCACCGGTTTCATCAACGGTGTAACCTAAATGATCTAACCCAACTCTAATGCCGCGACGCAGCGCTTCAGAGTCTTCAATCAACAACACTTTCATTGAGTGTCCTTTATAATAACTAGGCTAATACCGTTTTTTGCTAACACTATTTATTGATCATTTCGGTCAGTCATCACTGATATTAACCACTATAGCTTGCTCATAATTATGCCCACAAAATAACCCACCACACAATTGCTGCCATTAGCATGCTCAGAAAAACAAATGCCGACGCGATGTCTTTTGCTAACCCTGACAAGGTATCAAACTCCAAGCCAATGCGGTCTACCACCACTTCGATAGCCGTATTGACCAACTCAGCGAACAATACAAATAGTAATGCCAGTACCAATATGGCAGATTGCGGCGCGCTAATATTTGCCATACAGGCAAACACAGTCAATGGGATAAACAGTAATATTTCTTGCTGAAATGCCGCTTCATTTCGGCACATCCACTTTAAACCATTAAAAGTATGTTTACAGGTATACAGTAAACGCATAATGCCATGGCGTTTTACCACAACTCTTGTCTGCTTAGCCGTAACACTTTTTGTTGCGTTCTTTGTTACATTCTTTGTTACATTCTTGATTACATTCTTGATTACATTACCATCAGATGTAGATGATGAAACTGATGTTGTCATGGGTATACCCTAGGTTATTTTACAATCGGTGGTGATGTCTAATTTTGGATCTCGCACCGAACTGCTTACACCGTAAAGCCCTAATAAAGTATGGAACAAGTTGTCATGGGAATAAGAGCCACTTAAGGCGTGCTCGGCAATACATTTACGATCAACCCCTTTTGCTTGTGTGTAGTCTTGCGGTAACCACATAAACCAAGGCACATGGGTCTGCTGGCTTGGCGCAATGCTATAAGGCGTGCCGTGTAAATACATACCACTTTCACCCAAAGACTCACCGTGATCAGACAAATACACCAGTGCGACATTATATTTGTCTTGGTACTGCTTAAGTAAGTTAATTGTTTTTGCCAACACAAAGTCGGTATAGGCAAGGGTGTTGTCGTATACGTTTACAATCTCTTGGTCACTGCAGTTTTCAATGTCGCTGCGGCTACAAGCTGGAGTGAATAAAGCTTTATCGGCTGGGTAACGCTGCCAATAAGTCGGCCCATGGCTACCGATAGTATGTAAGGCGATAAATTGATTATCTAACTTTTTACCCGATGCCGCGCTTGCCTCACTTTGTTGTTGTAATTTTTGACTGAGCTTTTCAACTAAAATCTCATCATAGCAACTTGAACCATCACATAATGGGTTTGCCTCACTCGGCGAAATATCTATCTTCTTAATATGTGATCCGACGTCTTTATCACCACCGTCATTGTCAAACCACGTCACATTGACACCGGCCGCTTTAATCACATCAAGCACATTATTTCGTGCATCGGCAACTTCACGATTGTAATTGTCATGGATTAGATTTGAAAACATGCAAGGTAATGAATGTGCTGTTGCCGTGCCGCACGACGACACGTTTTGTAAGGCAATAATGTCGAGGTTTTCAGTGTAAGGGTTGGTATTACGCTGATAACCATTATAAGCCATATTTTGTGCTCGAGCGGTTTCGCCTACAACAAGTACCATAAGTGTAGGTTTACCATTCGCACTAGGGGTTAACTGTGCATCTTGACCAATAGGGTTAAAGGTTAACTTTTCAGTAAAGTAACGTTGGTTTAGGTATTTAACCGTATTGAAAATATGCGCAGGAATAATCATCTTATTAAGATAGCTATTGTTGCGCCCTACCGATGCATAATCTTTATAGAAAAACACCACCATCATCCCCAGAACCACTAAACTGATAACCGTAAAACCAACGCGGCGAATCACCGCTTTAATAAACGAAGGGCCGCTGGTGACTTTAGTACTGACAAGCAATATAGAAGGTAATACCCCTAACACCAACACATAACCAACTGAAGATAAGCTGATATATGAGAATGCTTCGCTTGAATTAGTTTCAAAAATATTTTCAATCATGCCGTAATCAAACATGACATTATATTTTAACATGGCATACATAGCGGCTGACGACGAAAGCAACAACACAATCATCACCGGTTTAAACACAAATTTAAACGCAAATAAGCTAAATATCAGCACAAAACAACTTGTGAGCAAAATTGCTGGTGACAGCGAAAACAACACGTGGCCATCTGCTGATAATCGATAGATTTTACGGATTAACGGAAAATTTAATACCAAACCAAAATACACAGCGATAATGCAGGTCATCGCCTCATAACTGACACTTTTGGGGGTGATACGGGATAGTGTTTGCGTTAGTAATTTCAATGTTGCCACTCGCAATAAACTTGACTGGCGCTGATATTCCGCTTTGAAACTTAAGATTTACTTAATAAAAACTGAATTGTTACTGTCTGGTTAATTCAGTTTTAAACACCTCGCTAAAAAACAAAAAAGCCCTAACATCTAAGATGAAAGAGCTTTAATAATCAATGCTTTATTAAAATACGGTTTACTCTAAGCAATAATTTACTATTTCTTGAGTTTAGCAAAGGCATTTGCAAAAGCATCACCCATCGCCGCATTTTGCGGCGCTTTAACTGGCTTGCTGGCCGATTTATTATGACCAGCACTTTTGCCATTGGCTGCAGGCTGACCCGTAGCAGGCTTTTTCTGGTAACTATTTTGGGGTTTGCCTGCCGACTGTCGGGTCGCTTTTTCGGCATCGATTTTTTCATCAAGACGCATGCTTAACGCAATGCGACGACGTTCAATATCCACTTCCATCACTTTGACGTTAACCACATCACCGGCTTTAACCACAGTATGTGGGTCACTAACAAACTTGTCTGTTAACGATGAAATATGCACTAGTCCATCTTGATGCACGCCCACATCCACAAAGGCACCAAAGTTAGTCACATTGGTCACCACACCTTCTAATATCATTTCGACTTTAAGATGCTTTAACTCTTCTATACCGTCTTTAAAAGTAGCCGTTTTAAACTCACCACGCGGGTCGCGCCCAGGCTTGTCTAGCTCAGCTAGAATATCGTTAATGGTCGGCACGCCAAATGCGTCGGTAACAAACTCGGCAGCGTTAATCTGTTTTAATAAATCGCTATTGCCAATCAGTTGAGTTAAAGACAATAACTTAGCACCAGCAATCGACTCGACCAAACTGTACGCTTCAGGGTGAACTGATGATGAATCCAGTGGATTATCACCATTGCGAATACGTAAAAAGCCTGCCGCTTGTTCATAAGCCTTAGGCCCTAAACGTGCCACACTCAATAATTGCTTCCGGTTGGTAAATTGGCCGTTGGTATCACGAAAATCAACCACGTTTCTCGCTAAGGTTTTAGTTAACCCAGCCACTTGGGCCAATAACGCTGCCGATGCCATGTTTAAGTCAACACCCACAGCATTAACACAATCTTCGACGACGGCATCGAGCGACTGCGATAACTGGCTTTGGCTAACATCATGTTGATATTGCCCCACGCCAATGGCTTTGGGTTCAATTTTTACCAGTTCGGCCAGCGGATCTTGTAAGCGACGCGCAATTGATACCGCACCGCGAATAGACACATCAAGATTAGGAAACTCATTAGCGGCAAACTCTGAGGCTGAATACACAGATGCACCCGCCTCACTCACCATCACTTTGGTCAACGTCGGATGCGTTTCTTTCACGGCAGCGATTAACTCGCCGGTTAGCTTGTCAGTTTCACGCGAGCCGGTGCCATTTCCAATCGCAATAATCTCCACTTTGTGCATCGTCACTAAGTTACTTAAGGTGCGAATTGATTTGTCCCACAAGTTTTGCGGTGCATGGGGGAAAATAGTCGTGTGCGCCACCAGCTTACCGGTGTTATCCACAATCGCGACTTTCACCCCGGTACGAATGCCAGGATCCAGTCCCATGGTCGCTTTAGCACCCGCAGGTGCTGCCATCAGTAAATCGCCTAAGTTACGGGCAAACACTCTAATGGCTTCTTCTTCTGCGCTTTCACGCATCTTAGCAATAAACTCGGTTTCCATTTGCAAGGCAACTTTAATCCGCCATGTCGAAGTCACCACGGTTTTCAACCATTCATCAACACTAGAGTGGCTCAGTACTAACCCAAAGTGATCGCTAATAATCACCTCACAATAACTGCCTTCAGTCGCTTGCGTATCGGGGTCGGCGTTCATCGACAGCTTTAACATGCCTTCATTACGACCACGCAACATGGCTAGGGCGCGATGCGATGGGATTTTACTCATCACTTCATTGTGTTCAAAATAATCGCGGAATTTAATGCCTTCTTTTTCTTTACCTTTGACCATGCGGCTTTCAAGCACGGCTTGCGGTACTAAATGCTGACGAACTTTACGCAGTAATTCTGCATCTTCGGCAAAGCGCTCCATTAAAATATAACGCGCACCATCAAGTACCGCTTTGGTGTCGGCAAATCCAGCTTGTGGATTAATAAATTCAGTGGCTTTGGTATCAATATCTAATTGGCGATCGGCTAATACGGCATCAACAAGCGGTTCAATACCGGCTTCGATGGCAATTTGGCCCTTGGTGCGACGCTTAGGTTTGTATGGCAGATATAAATCTTCAAGACGGGTTTTGCTGTCGGCGTCATTAATCGCTTGAGTTAACGCTGGGGTTAATTTCCCTTGAGCGCCAATACTCGACAAAATCACCTGGCGGCGATCATGTAACTCACGTAAATAACCTAAGCGTGAAAACAAGTTACGCAATTGAGTGTCATCTAAGCCACCGGTAGCTTCTTTACGATAACGCGCCACAAACGGCACTGTCGCACCATCATCTAATAGCGCAATGGTCGCAGTGACCTGTTGTTCACGGACATTAAGTTCTTGAGCGATAATCTGGGCAATATTATGCATAATCAATCGAATTCGACATGGTTTAAAATAAAATTATGCCAAAGATACCATAAAGACCACCCTTTCGCTGCTAGTACGAAAGGCTTTATTATGTGTTTATAGATAATCGATAAAAAGAATGCATCATCGGACATGAAGTGCTAAAACACAGAGATGAATATTGCGGCGCAACATAAAATCCTACCGTTAATCGAGAATATTAAAGAGTATCCAGCGTGAAAACTAAGTTAATCACTTTAGAAGGCTACAATAAACTCAGAATTGAGCATGACTATTTGTGGAAAGAACAACGTCCTGAAGTCACTAAAATTGTCACTTGGGCGGCAGGTCTTGGGGATCGCTCTGAAAACGCTGATTACACCTTTAACAAGCGCTTGTTACGCCAAATCGATCGCCGGGTACGCTATTTACGCAAGCTGTTGCCCGAACTGAAGATTGTCTATTACGATCCCGAGCAAGAAGGCAAAGTGTTTTTTGGCGCCACGGTTGAGATTGAAAACGATGCCGGTGACATTAAAACCTTTAAGATTGTCGGCCCTGACGAAATTTACGACCAACACAAAGGCTACATCTCAATTGACTCACCCATGGCCCGCGCCCTGCTCAAAAAACAGGTCGACGATGATGCGGTTGTCAGCACGCCTCAAGGCGATAAAACCTGGTACATCAATAAAATCACTTATCAGCAAGAGTAGCCGTCAATGGGTGTCAAGACAGCTGAAATGAGCAACGCTCTCACTAATGCCGCGTTAAGGCGGGAGTCGCACAGGCTAATCCGTATCAAGGTGCGTTAAATATAGTGCGTTAAACATGGCGCCCAAAGCAGGCTAACGTTAACTTAATGAGCCAGCATAATCTAAACAGAGTCTTTAACGTTTCAAAACCACTGCAACTAAGCCATATCGAACTGGGTTTATCCACGCTTACGGTAACAGGCCATCGGTTTGTGATCTTGTCAACTTGTCATCTTGTTCGGCATATGACTTTTCGTCTTCAAGAACTGCTCCAAGACTTGCGCCAGTAATCACCACCCTGCTCGCATCATTTAGCCATAAAGTCATTTCTCCATAAAGTCATTCATTATTCCAGCTTGCGCTACTTGGCCAACACTTCCTTAAGCGGCGTTCCCGTCGAACCCGATGGTGGTTTTATGTTGAGATACGTCGTGATTGTCGCCGCGATATCATAAGGCGTAATGGCACGACTCACCGTCGCAGCAGACAAACCCGCACCGGCAAAGATCACTGGCACGAAGGTATCGTAACGCCAGGGCGAACCATGGGTTGAAGACACGGTTAGGCCATCGAAATCATTAATGAACACATCGGGCTGGAAAACCACATAGATATCGCCGGAGCGTTTCGGGTGATAGTTGCTTTTGATTGAACGTATCATCGCATTATCTGGCACGCTATTGGTGCGCAATGCTGCGCTCGATACCGCATAAGCGATGCCATCAAATTTGAGCAGTTCATCAACCAGCGTTTGCTCTATTGCCGCTTGATCCAAGCCTTTTTTATCGATCAGTTTATGATTGAGATAAAGGTAAGGATGAAAATACGCTTCGATTAGCTTTGCTTGCTTTGGCTTATTATTAGCGTGAGCTGAAGCCGTATCCGATGGCTCACCGGACTTATCGCCTAACTTCTCTGCTGGCGTCACGAGCAAACCGAACTGTTGTTTTATCGCCGCGATTGCCGAGCTGTTATCCAGTGCCTCGACATCAAAGTAGCTCGCCTTGGCGATGCCGTTGCCATGCAGATAACCGGGAACCTCTGGTTGACCATGATCAGCAGATAACACAATCAGAGTATTTTCCAGGCCGACTTTTTTATCAACATAGGCAAACAGATCCGCCAGTGTACGATCAAGTTGGGCAATATTGTCTTCGCTCTCCAGACTCGATGCACCGAAGATATGACCGACATAATCGGTTGATGAAAAACTGATGGCGAGATAATCCGGCACGTCATCTTGGCCGAGTTTTTCTTTATCGAGTAATGTCTTGGAAAAATCCAGCGTCAGTGCATCACCGGCGGGGCTAAGTGTCAGTTTGGTGGTGAAATACTTATCATCGGCCTGACCAAAGGCATGGGGAAAGACGCGGCCAAAACCCGCGAGATCGGTCTCGTACTCGCGATCATCGGCATCAGCAAACAGATAGTCGGAAGGTTTACGCAGCAGTTGCCATGATTTATCGGCGAAGGCGTTGGCCGGTTTGCGGGTATGCCATTCAACGACCCAGTCGGGATAACGATCGTAATAATAATTACTGGTCACAAATTCACCGCTGGCCTTGGAAAACCAGAACGCTTTGCCGGCATGTCCGGCGAGTGCCACCGCACCACGGTCTTTGACCGACACCGCAAATATTTTAGAACGGCCGGCAAAACTGATTGCGATCTCATCACTGAGCGTTGAAGTCATAATATTGTTGGGTGAGCGACCATCGACCTTGGCGGTTTTTTGCGTCGGGTCGATCTCGGTTTGCTTATCGACATCAGCGCCAGCTGTGAGCAGATGATAGTTCGCATCTTCGATGTTATAGACTAGGCGGTCTTTATCACGATCAAACCAGACATTAGCCACCATGCCATGAGCAGCTGGCGCAGCACCGGTTGCTAGGGAAGTATGTCCAACAATAGTTTCGGTGTTGGCGTGCTGATAGTGGGCATTGTTATAGTTGATCCCGTTATCCAGCAGATAACGGAACCCGCCCTCACCCAGTACCTTGTCATATCGATTTAACAGATCGCCACGCAGCGCATCGACGGTGATCTGTAATATCAGCCGCGGTTGAGCAGGTGCCTCTTTTGCTACCACAGGCGATGTGATAATCATCAATACGCACATCATCATTATCGCAATGAATGTACCTGTGTTGTGCCTATCTGGCTTAACTTGCATTAGCGGCTCCTTTTTGAGATCACTTTTGAGTATAGGAAGCATAAAGCCGTAGTCAAGGTTGATTTGAACAAGCTATTTCATCTCATTGCGCGTTGAACGCCGCGATGATCACCACGTTGACCTTGCCTCATATGAAGGCATTTACTGTAAAATTGACAAGGGTATTTGTTAGCCATCGAGTCAGCTGCAGTGGGTCGATCGCTACTGTGGGGTGTCTTTCAAACACCCGGGGGGTTGCATCTTGCAGCATATACTTAGCCGGCTCGAGTGCTAGTTTGCCGCGGCGTTCTTCAAGTTCAACCATTTCGGCGAGCAAGTGCTCACGCGTACCTAAACCTATGTTCCCCGATAAATTCAGCTCGGTAGGATAAGCGGGTTTATCCAATACATGTAATAGGGTCACAGGGACATTTAATTGCTCAGCAGCCCAGCCACTGGCATCACATACGGCCAAGGTTGCTTTTGAACCGTCAATACAGGCAATCACATTTGTCATCTACACCTTAGTGCTATTGCAGCGATGCAGATTATTGGCGCCATCGTTTTGGGTGTAGCACCTTATAACGCGCTCATACACTGGACCTTAAGCATTAAGGCCTGCAAAAATCCCATCTAACGTTATGCCTTTTCTAGATTTTCTCTGTTGTGACTTTTGTGCGTTTCTTGTTATATAGCAGACCGCCCAGTCTAACTTTTCTGTT